>JAOACN010000516.1 GCA_026417815.1 Chloroflexaceae bacterium
CGCTGGGGCCATGCACCGCCGCGCCTACGTTTAGCCTCAGTCCGGCCTCGCCGAGCAGCCGCAATGTCAATATCGGCAGTTCCACCACGTTCATCCATACGCTTACCCACAATGCCCCGGTCGAGCGCACCTACGTTATTCAGATTGACTCGTCCCTGGGGTGGGCCAGCGGCCCGACCACAGTGACGGCGCCGGCTGCGCCCCCCGGCGAGCAGCGGTCGGTGGATTTTGGCGTAACGGTTGGCGTGCCTCTGGGCACGGCGCCCAACACCACCCATAGCGTCAACGTGCGGGCCGTGTTTGGCGCCACGAGTTCCAATCAAGTAACCGACACCGTCACCGCCGTGCAGCCCACCGTGCAGCCCGCCACCCCGGAGGTCACGCCGATGACCCAGACGCTGCCGCTCTCCGGCGCGTCGGTGACCTTCACCCATACGGTGCGCAATATCGGCGATCTGCCCGGCACTTTTGAGGTGGTCGGCCTGAACTTCGTCGGTTCGCCGCCAGCAGGCTGGAGCATCGCCCCGCCGGTGCTCAGTCCCGCGACGATCCCCGCCGGGGGCACGGCCGCGCTTACCATTGTGGTCAATACCCCGGGCGCGACTCCGCCCCCCGGCGAGGTGCGCGTCCGCTTCCGCGTGGGGGTCGTGGGTACGACGCGGCAGACCGATCCGGTGGATGACGTGATCGGCATCCCGACCATCCGGAGCTTTACGTTCCTCCCTGCCGATGACCCGCTGATCCGCACCGTGCCCTCCGGTGCCGACGCGATCTTCGAGTACACCCTGACCAACACCGGCAACGCCCCCGATAGCTTCACGGTGACGCCCACCTTGCCGGGCGGGTCCCCGCTACAGGTGCAGGGCGTCAGCGCCACGCCGGCCCTGACCGGTCTGGCGGCGGGCGCGGCCTCGACGGTGCGCGTGACCATCCGCGTGCCGTCGAGTACGCTGCAAGGGCTGTATAACTTCACCGTGACCGCTGCCGCCTCCGGCGGAACGAGCCCCCCGCCAGCGGTGACGCGCAATGCCCGCGTGGTGGTCACGGGCGGCGGGGCCGCGCGGATCGACCCCGGAACCGGCACGCCCAACCCGGTGGACGTGCGCACCGCCCCCGGCACGGTTACCTTTGTGAACACCGTGACCAATACCGGCAACGCCGGAGCGCCGATCAACGTGCCGGCCACCTTCAGCGGGCCGGCTGGCTGGACGGTGTCAACCACTGCTACCACCTGCAACACAACTATTGCTGCAGGCGGCACGTGTACGTTTACGGTCCAGGTAAGCGTGCCGCAGGGGGTGGACGCGGGCGCGTATCCGATCCAGATCTCGGCGACCGCCGACAACAGCGGGCAGTCGCCGCCCGTGGGCAATTTCACGGCCACGGCCACCATCACTGTCAACGTGCAGCGCTTCCGCGGGGTGGAACTGGCGCCCAATCGTGAGGGCGAAGGCGCGCCGGGAGCGACGCTGACCTTCACGCATACCCTGACCAACACCGGCAACGCCACCGATAGCTTCGACCTGAGCGTGAGTTCCAGCGCGCCGGGCTGGACGGCCACGGTCTCCCCGGCGGCGGCGGTAGATGTGCCGCGCAACGGCACGCGGACGATCACGGTGCAGGTGGCCGTGCCCACCGGTCTGGGGGCCGGCGCGTCAACCACGATCACCGTTACGGCCACGGGCCGCGAGGGCGGGCCGAGCGCCAGCGTTACCGACGTGGCGCGCGTCGCCAGCATCACCGCTGCCGACCTGTCGCCGGGGCAGCGCCGCAACCTCAACCCCGGCGAGTCGGTCACGTACAACCACACGGTCACAAACACCGGCACCACCACCACGGCCTTTATCATCGAGACCAGCGACAGCGCGGCCGGGTGGAGCTCAACGGTGACGGGCAGCCCCACCCCGTCCCTTGGACCGGGCCAGCGCGCCACAATCACCGTGCAGGTAACAGCGCCGGCTTCCGCGGCGCGGGGCGAGCAGAACACCACCCTCGTGCGCGTGCGCGCGGTTGGCGAAGGCACGCCGGTGCTCGATGAAGCAGAGGACGTCACCGCTGTCGGCCCGGCGCGAGGGGTGATCATCGAACCGGATCGCAGCGCTGAAGGGCCGCCCAACAGCACGGTGATCCTTACGCATATCGTGCGGAACATCGGCGCGGAGCAGGGTCTCTTCCGCCTCACGGTGGCCGAAGCCAACGGCTGGCCGGCGACCGTCGCCCCCGATCTGGTGAACCTGGGTCCGGGGCGGGAGATCGAGGTCACGGTGCGGGTCTTCATTCCCGACGGGAAGCGCGCTGGCGACCCGGGCTTCGCGCGGGTGCGGGTGGAACTGGTCGGTGACCCGACGATCTTCGACGAGGCCGAGAATCGCCTCACGGTGCGCCGGGTCGCGGGTGTGACCCTGGCCGCGTCGCAAGTACGTCTGATCCAGGCTGGCGGCCGTCCGCAGACCCTGAGCGGGCTGGCGGTGATCAACCGGGGGAGCGCCGACGATGTCTTCGACCTCGTGCCCATCGGTTTGCCCGCAGGCTGGAGCCTGACAATCACCCCGTCCACCGTCCCGGTGGATCGTGAGAGCACGTTCCGGGTAGGTATGCAGGTAACCGTGCCGCCCAGCGTCGCGCCGGGAACGATCACCCGCTTCTTCGTCGAGGCCCGTTCGCGTTTCGACAGCACGGCGCGTGACCGGGTGGAAATTACTCTGGTCGTGCCCGAAGCGCCCTCGTTGGCGCAGGTGCGCCCGCGGGTCTACCTGCCGCTGGTGCGGCAGGCAGCCCAATGATCCCTACGGCCAGCAAGGGCATCGGGGGCGGCCAGACCGCCCCCGTGGCATTGTTGTCGCGCGTCCCCGTTGGGGGCGGTAGGGGGCGAAATAGCTTTCGCCCCCTACCGGCGAATGACCGACCCGGGGAAACCCGGTTTCCCTGGGTCACGGTTGCCGAAACACCAATCAGCAGGTATAGTAATCAGCGTCGGTCGAGCCACACGCGGAGGAGTTGCATGAACCTTGATGAAGCGATTAGCGAGATCAGCCGACGGATCTACGCCGCCTCACCGAACGCTGTCGTGCGGGTGACGCGCGTTTCAAGCGAAGAAGCCACCATCCGCGCCTATGCGCCGGAAAGCGAGGAGGGCGCCATCAAAGAAGCGACCCACGAATACGTATTGCAACTGCTGGCCGGCGAAGGGCTTGATGTGCAGGTGCTGGTGTACAATATTGAGACGTCCCTTCCCCCCGAAGAGTGAGTCTCCTGGCTAATGTGAACACGGGCCCTCACGGGAGGGTCCGGGAGGGTGCAGCCCTCCCAGGAAGGCCGAAGCATTGGCGCAGCCGATGCTTCGGCCTTACTTCCCTGGCCCCCGGTCCGCCCGGATATTCTCCCGTTCGGCAATCAGCCATTCGAGTGCCAGCAGGTAGCCCCGCCAGCCCAGACCGGTGATCTGCCCCGTGGCGACCGGAGCGACGACCGAGGTGTGGCGGAACGGCTCGCGCCGGTAGACGTTGGAGAGATGCACTTCGATGATCGGCGCGCTCAACGCGGCCAGCGCGTCGCGCAGGGCCAGACCGTAGTGGGTCAACGCCCCTGGATTGATGATCACCCCGGCGGCGTGCCATCCTTCGTTTTGCAAGAAGTCAATCAAGACGCCCTCGTGGTTGGACTGCACGCTAATCAGGCGCAGGCCGGCGCTGGCCGCGCGGGCGCTCAGGGCAGCGTCAATCTCGGCGAGGGTGGTGTGCCCGTAGATGGCCGGCTCACGCTGGCCAAGCATGTTCAGATTTGGTCCGTGGATCACGGCGATGGTGTTGGCCATATGGGTGCTCCAGATCCCTCCGGGGCGGGGGCGGCCCCCCCGGACTCTCGCGAACAGTACCGCGTCCGAGCCGGGCCGAAGCACTGGCTACGCCAGTGCTTCGGCCGTTCCGGGCGAGGAGATCGCCCTTTTGAAGCCATGTCTTAGCGCCGTAGCCGGGGCGGGCCAACCGATTGCAGTTGCGCGCAGATCGGGTCGCTCCGGGCAAGCGTCGCGCAAATCTGCGCGTAGTCGGCAACGGCCTGGTCGAGGGTGCTGGCGGCGCCGAGGTAGCCGGCGGCGACCCCGAGATTGTAGAGGGCCAGTGCCTGTCGGCTGGAACCTTCGGGGGCGACCTGCGCGGCGCTGGCGTAGGCCCGGGCCGCGGTTGACCAGTCACCGAGGCGGGCAGCGCAGTCGCCCTGAAAAAGGTAGACACGCTCGTCCCTGGCGGCCCGTTCGGCGGCGGGAGGCGTGGTGGCGCAGAAACTGGCGGCAGCCTCGTCACCATCGAGGGCCTGGCGGTGGGCGATGGAGCGTTCCAGCCAGTGGAAGTGGTCCCGCGCAGGCGCGGCGACGAGGGCCAGGGCCAGGCCCAGGGCAATGACGACCGCTCCTGCGCGCGGGAGGATCTGGCCGGGGCGGATCAGTGCTGCCAGGGCTTCGGCCAGCAGATAGGCGCCCCAGACCACCAGGCTGTAGGTCAGGGCCTCGACACGAATGAACCACTGGCTGCCGGCAAGCGCCAGCAGGACGCTGGCGCCCCCCAGGCCGGCGATCACCAGCGGCCAGTGGCGGCTCACCTGGAGCGATGGCGGCGCATGCAACGGCCTGCTGGCGATCCAGAAGGCCAGGGGCGCGAGAATGAGCGCGCCGCTCAGGGCGAGGAACCACAGCGCCGCGACGATAGGCAGTGGAACAACGGCGCCGAGACTCAACCAGCCGTTGTTCAGACAGGCGACAAGCAGCAGCAACGCCAGACCGACGCCGACCGAAAGGCCCGAGAGGCTGCGCAGCAGGCTATGGCCGAATTCCTGACGCTCGATGGGTGGTTCGGGTGGCTCGCGCGCGTCGGCGAGGTGGCGATCTATTTCCCGCTGGATCTCGGTGTACCAACTGGTAACGCCTTCAATCGGCAGGACGCCTTCCGGCGCGGCCTCCAGCGCCGAGCGCGAAACCAGACCCAGCGGGCGATCCCACAGCCGACAGTCGAACGTGAGCCAGCGGCGCACAGCGTTCCACGGAAGCTCCACCCGTAGATTGCCCCACGCATCATAGCGCGTGATTGCGCCGGGCCGGAGACAGATCACGTCCCACAGCGCCTGTTCAACGCGGGTGAGTGGCAACCAGTAGAGCATCGCCGCGGCAACGGCGGCATACACCGCCAGCGTAATGGGCAGTAACGTGGCCACCACGCCGAGCGCGCGCCCGGGATGGAAGAAATTGCCAAGCGCGATCAACCCGTCGGGATGGGGCGTGATCCGTTGCACGGGGGCGACTGCGCCAATCAGCAGAACCAGCAGGGTCAGGGTCAGCACCGCGGTCAGCGGCAATAGCTCTACATAACGTGACAGTCTGTAGGCGATGTAGCGTTTTTCTGGTTCAGCGGCGAGCAGCCGGTCGATCGTCCGTCGGATCTCGGCATCCGCCCCGGGGTGGGAGCGCCAGGCCCGTACCTGATGCAGAATACCCTCACGGGCGCGCGGGTCGGGCAACGCGCGCGCGCGCTCCAACCCGGCGGAGAAGTACCCAAGCGCGCCCGGAATGTCGCCGGTCAGCCGGGCGGCGTTGCCGCAGGCGGCAAGAACGCGCGTCTCGCGCCGCGCATCGCCGAGATCGCGAAAAAAGACCAGGATCGCGGCGAGGGTGGCCCGGGCGGCCTCGGCATTGCCGGCGGCGAGGGAACATTCGGCCAGGGTCTGGTGCAACGAGGCGCGGAGGTAGGGATCGCGCGCGACCGGTTGCTCCAGGAGGTCTTCGATGGCGGCGCGCGCCTCTTCGTGATAGCCATAGAGCAACAGAATGCCGGCGAGGCGTTGCTCGGCGTACACGGCGCTCCGGGCATCCTCGAGGTAGCGAAAGGTATCGCGGGCCTGGGTGTACCAGAAGCGTGCGGTGTTGATCAGCCGGATTGACAGCCAGTTCTGATAGTGGGTGCAGTACGCCGGGCGCGGCAGGAGGCGGTTGCCTGGTCCCAGGGCCAGGGTCGCAATCAGAAACGGCAGCGACAGCAGGCCGATCCAGAGCGTATACCCGGCGCGCAGGGCCAGGTGCGGCGAAGGCTCGGGAACGTACCAGGCGTCTGTGCCAAGCCCGTGATAGGCGTCGCCGAGGAGCAGCATCGTCCGGGCAAGGGCCGGCTGCTCGCCGATGCGCGCGGCGAGGGCCAGGCTCTGGCGGAGCGCCTCGATCGCCAGCGCGTAGCGACCCAGTTCGAGGCAGGCCTCTCCCAGGCTCTGCCCCACCTGAGCGGCCAGATCGGGTTCCAGGTCGTCGTAGGCGCGAAGCGTCTCCAGGTGCGATAGAGCCTCGTCGAGGCGGCGCGCGGCCAGCAAGGCGCGGGCGCGCAGATACTGCGCCCAGCGGCGCTGGCGCGAGCCCAGCACCGCATCCTCCATGGCCGCGGCGGCCATCTGCGCCAGCCGCTCCAGCTCTGCCAGACGATGCACGGATTCGAAATACGCGAAGGTGGCGCGGAGTTCATCCAGGCCCCGATCGGGATCGACGTGCAGCAGGTGGTACAACGCCTCGCGGCGCAGCAGGTCCTGTCTCTTATACACATCT
>JAOACN010000519.1 GCA_026417815.1 Chloroflexaceae bacterium
AGATGTGTATAAGAGACAGCAGATTGATCCCTACGGCTGGTTCGGGCCCGGCCCGGACCCCTGCGCGGCCTACGCCGGCTGCCTCCCTGGCGAGTGGCTCTGGTCGCCCTCCCTCATCGGCGCCTACAATTTCACTCCGCCTGGCGCCACGGCGCCCCTGCTCACCAGCCGCCTCCCCGGCCCGGACCAGACGCCGCCAGCGGCGGCGATCACCGTCGCTCCGCCGGAGGACCTGCTGTTTGCGGCGGAGTTCGATGGACATCTCGTGCAACGGGTTGGCCGGGGGTTCCCGCAGAGCAGCGGCATACCCCGCTTCGGGCCGGGCCGCGCCGGGCAGGGGCTCGAACCCGGCCCGGCGGAGGTGGCCTATCCCCTCGCCGGCAACCTCGACCCGCGCGCCGGCACGGTGAGCCTCTGGGCCGAACTGCCCGACCGCTACCCCGACGGCGCCGTTCCCCGGCACTACCTGTTCGCCGCCAGCGCCAATCCCCACGACGCCCCGGCGTATCGCGGGACCATGGCCCTCCGCCGCGACAACGCCGGACCTGACGGCGCCCCGGCGTGGGTCTTCTGGACGACGGGTACCACTGAGGCCAGCCGCGATCTGCTCGCCGCGCCCGACACCCTCGGCGCGGGCTGGCACCATCTGGCCATCACCTGGGACGCCAACGGGGGGCGCAAGGCGCTCTACGTGGATGGCGTCCTGGCGGCGGAGACACAGGGAGTCGAATTGCCCACGGAACTGGGCGAGGTGTTGCGACTGGGGCGTTTTGCGGCGGGAGGGCGGCACAGTGGCGCGCGCCTGGACGACCTGGCGATCTACAACCGCGCCCTGGGTCCGGCGGAGATCGCGGCGCTGGCCGGAGCGTCGCCCGGGGACACCCCGGCGGTGGTGCGGCTCAGCGAGCGCGCGGTGCGCATTGACACCAACGCCCTCGATGACCAGGGCGGGATCATGGCCGTGCAGTTCGGGCTGAACGGCATCTTCGAGGACCCGCAACCTTACTACGACGCCTACCGCTGGACCCTGCCGGTCAGCGAGGGGCGGCACGTGCTGGCGGTACGCTTCAGCGACCGGTCAGGGAACAGCACGACACTCACCCGGACCATCGAACTGAACAGCCACCAACTGGTGTATGTGCCCTTGCTGCGTCGCTGAAGAGAACACTACGGCGAGCAGGGCCGGGTGAACCTGGCCATCCTCACCCGTTGCATACCAGACAGTCATACGCATGGCGCACAACGCCGCGATGAAAACCGACCCCCCTGCCCCCGTACGGCCACAGCGGGCTGCGGCTACCCGCCTATTCTCACCTCAGGGGAGGTGACACCCGTGGAAGGAGTTTCCTGGGAGGGCCAGGCCCTTCCAGGAAAACCCTCAATCCAGGTATCCCTGGAGGCGCGTCCCTACACTGGGATGGCGCAGGCGGCGCAGAGCCTCGGCCTCGATCTGGCGGGTGCGCTCGCGGGTAATACCGAAGGCGACCCCGACCTCTTCGAGGGTGCGACGCTGGCCATCAATCAACCCGTAGCGCAACTGCAAGATCTTGCGCTCACGTTCCGGAAGATCGTTGAGGGCGGCATTCAACTCAGCGTGGAGCATGTTCGCCGCCGCGATCTCCATGGGCGTTTCCTGATTCTCATCGGCGAGAAGTTCGCCGACACGGCCCTCACTCTCGTAGTTGAGCGGCTGTTCGAGCGAAACCGGCTGGGTCGAAGCCCGCAGCAGGCGCTTCACCTTGCGCAGACTCATGCCCATTGCGTGGGCAATCTCTTCAGGCGTCGGCTCGCGCTCGAGTTGCTGCTCCAACTGGTAAATCGCGCGGCGCAGATGGACAATCGACTCGCTCAGATGCACCGGCAAACGGATGAGGCGGCTCTGTTCGGCGATCGAGCGTGTCACCGCCTGGCGGATCCACCAGGTCGCGTAGGTGCTGAAACGGTTGCCCTTGGTGTAGTCAAACTTTTCGACGGCGCGCATCAGGCCGATGTTGCCTTCCTGGACCAGATCCATGAAAGCCATCGGGCTGCCGATATATTTCTTCGCCACGCTGACCACCAGGCGCAGATTGGCCTGGATCAGCTTGCGCCGGGCGTCCTCACCGCGAGCGACGTCCTGCTCAAGGCGGAAGCGTTCCTGACCCGAGGCATACTCCTCGTTGTTGAGGCGCTGGCGCGCTTCCTTGCCACGGGCAATTTTCATGGCCAGGTCGCGCTCTTCTTCCGCCGTCAACAACGGAACCTGCCCGATCTCCTGCAGGTACAACTGTACCGAGTCCTCAACCGGCTCGATGTCCGCAGCCTCAGGTTCCTCGACTTCAAGCTCAAGCTCTTCGGCTTCAAGCTCGACCTCTTCGGCGTCCCACTCCTCGGTCTCCTCCGGCTCGGCGGTGGAGGAGTTGAACGCCAGAGACTCATCAGCATCGCTTTCTGTGGATCGGCGAAAGACCTTCACGGTTCACTCTCCTGAATGTTGCAGGCGGAGCCAATACACAACAGGGACGGTCCATTGGCGCCGTTGCCGGAGCGGTACCGCTTTGCGGAGCGGAGGATCACCTGATGCTTTTGATCGGAGACATCTGGAGCCTCAACCATTGAAGCAACCCTATTTTCACGTTTTGCACAGGTTTTGTCAAGACCCCAGATGACGCTACGCTCCATATTCGTCGGATCTCCATTGATGGGCATCAATGGTCTGGCCCGTTGGCCCCCGCGGGGGCAGGGCGGCCAGATCAACCGCCGCGGCGGCGACCGTCTCCGGGGCGAGGAGGCCCGAGCGGACCTCGGGCACGGTTTCGCGCACCAGGCGCGTATCGGCGAAGCCCCCCGGGTGCAGGGCATTGACATTGATCCCGAAGCGGCGTAGATCCCTGGCCATCACCCGCGTGAGGCCGTCAACACCACACTTGGCCGCATAGTAGGCGCCGAAGCCAGGGACGGCGATACGTTCGAGTGGCGCGCCAATGGTGATAATGTTGCCGCCGCCAAGTTCGATCATCTGAGGGATAACGGCGCGGCAGGCGAGAAACGTGCCCTTGAGCAGCGTGTCGAGAACGGCGTCCCACTGGGCTTCGCTGGTCTCGTGAATGGGAGCGCGGAGGCCAATGCCTGCGCTGGTCACCAGCACGTGAATGGGGCCAAGGGCCTCCTGCGCGGCTGCCACCATCGTGGCGACCTGGTTGGCATCGCGCACATCGGCGGGCAGAGCCACGGCGCGCCCTCCCTGCTCGGCGATCAGCCAGGCCGTCTCGTCGAGTTCGTCGGCACTGCGGGCGGCAATCGCTACCGCGGCCCCGGCCCGGGCATAGGCAATGGCAATGGCGCGCCCAAGGCCGCGCCCGCCCCCGGTTATCAGTGCTGTTTTCCCTGTAAGCTTCACGCTGGACCTCTCTCACCGTGCAATACCTGTGCAAATCATTTGCAATAGTTGTACCACACCTGTGCCGGTTTGACTAGACCCGCGGCGAAAAATGAGAGGGCTTTCATTTTTTCACGGAACTGCCTGCGGGGAGAGTCTGGGGAATGCGGTCCCAACAGCGGTTAGAGAGGTGGGGGGAAACCGAGTTTCCCCATCCCCCTGTCCGACAGGAGGCCGCCAGCGGCCTCAACGCCGGTTGGGTATGGGGAAACCCGGTTGCCCCACATCCCCGCCCGGAGGGTACAAGGCGTCTCGAAGCCGGTTGGCCGGGTTCGGGGAAACCCGGTTGCCCCACGCCCCTGCCCGAAGGGCGCAAGCCGCCTCTACGCCGGTTGGCCGGGTTCGGGGAAACCCGGTTGCCCCCTATCCCAGCCCGAAGGGAAATGCTTTAGCGCAACCCTCCGGGTTGCGCTATAAAATGGGGAACCTGCCAGGCTCTGGATAGAAGCGATCAGGCCTCGCGGCTGACCACGAAGCAGGCGATGTCTTCCAGGGTCTGTAGCGCCACCGAGGGGGGAAATCCAGCCAGCTGGTCGTTGGCGCGAGCCACGAAGCGCCGCGCCTCGTCCATGGCCGCCTCGACGCCGCCGGCGGCGATCACTTCATTGACGGCGGCGCGCACCTGGTTCTCGGTGGGGTTGTTGTGGGCCACGATGGCCCGGAGATGTGGGCTATCGCTGCGGGCCAGGGCGTAAATCAGCGGCAGGGTGATCGTGCCCTGACGGAGGTCATTGCCAGCGGGCTTGCCGAGGGTCCGTTCGTCACCGATAAAGTCGAGCACGTCATCAACGATCTGGAAGGCCATGCCCAGATCGAAGCCGTAGCGCCCCAGGGCGGCAATCTGGGCGTCGCTGCCGCCGCCAGCGGCCATGCCCGCCTTACAGGCCGCCTCGAAGAGCGAGGCCGTCTTGGCCCCGGTTTTGTAGAAGTACTGGTGGAGGGCCTCATCGAGCGGTTCGGCCACGAGTACCGGGCTAAGTTCGCCCTCAACAATGGTTTGCACCGCCTGGGCGTAATACGTGATAATGCGCGGATCGGGGCTGAGGGCCATTTCGCCCGCGGCCAGGGCGAAGAAATGGTCGCCAACCATCAGGGCGACGTCGTTGTCCCAGCGGGCATGCACGGTGACCTGGCCCCGACGACGCGCCGCCTGGTCCACCAGGTCATCATGCACCAGGGAAGCCGCCTGGATAAGTTCGACGGCGGCCGCGGCGTGGATGACGCGAGACAGATGGTAGACGCCGAGCCGGGCGGCCAGGAGGGCCAGCGCGGCGCGGAGCCGCTTGCCGCCGGCGCGCACGGTGTAGGTGCTGGCGCTGGCGATCAGCTCCGAGCGCGAGGCCGCCCGGCGTAGCAATAACTCTTCGACGGCGAGGAGATCAGGAATAAGATCTGCCCGGGTAAACAGTTCGGTCAATCCGGCAACCTGGCCGGTAGATAGTGAGCGTGACAACGTCTCGGCGCCGCTTATCCGGGCGCCAAGGGCCACGGCGCTCTCGGTCGCCGGAGAATGGGTATGGTGCCCAGCCATCAGGCTGTTCCTCTTCTAGGGCCTGTCGGCGATCGGAGCGGTTCCTGGGCAGACACAGGCAAAGTGAGGAGAACACCCGCTTGTGATTTTCGCCACGAACTGCACTATAGCACATTCCAGGCCAGTGTCAAGCCGAATCAGGGCGGCAGGTGATGCACACCTTCCTATCAATACTTTGCACAAGTTTGCCGCGGCTGTCTGTAACCTGCAACACGCTGTATCCATATAATACCGCATGCTGGCCGTCTGTGCCCAGGCCTCACTGGCAGGGCCGACGCAGCCTCCGCCTCTGGCAGGGGGGCCCGGGGCGGCGTAGCCGCCCGACAGGAACGGTGAATGGTGGTCGTGGCGCCGTAGCCGCCAGAATCAATGCTCCACCTGGAGTTTGGGGCCGTCCCCGACGATCGTGCATCAGCGCAGACCTCACGGGTCGGGCCAACCTGCGAGGCGCTGGTCGTGTATAATACTGCTTGCCTTCACCCGCAGCGGCGCGCGTGGCGATACATCCACAACGCCGTGTAACTGCGTATTATTTCCAGAGGGGCTCACTTGGCTGTATCCCCGGATCCTGACATTGAGGGAGGGGTTCTCAGCGATGAGAACCTGATCGTCCGGGTTGCTGCCGGCGATACCCGGGCGATGGAGCATCTCTATACCCGTTATGCCCGCGTCGTCTACGGCCTGGCGCTGAAAATCCTGGCCAATGCCGAACTGGCCGAAGACGTGGTGCAGGAAACGTTCTGGCGCGTCTGGAACCGCGCAGCGACCTTTCAGGCCAGCAGTGGCGCCTTTGCTCCCTGGCTCTTTGGCATTGCGCGTAATCTCTGCATTGACGAACTGCGCCGGCAACAGTCACGCCCCGGCGGGCTGGGCGCCGGCAGCGACGCCGCGGCGCTCGCGGCCCTCCCGGACACGCAGGCCAGTATGGACGAGGTAACATGGGAGGCCGAGCGGCGACGCCTGATTACCAACGCGCTCAGCGAATTGCCCGCTGACCAGCGCCAGGTGATCGAACTGGCCTACTTCGGCGGCCTCTCGCAGCGGGAGATCGCCGACCATTTGAATAACCCGCTCGGAACCGTCAAGACGCGCGTGCGTCTCGCGTTGCAGAAATTGAAAACCCTCCTGCAACATCAGGGCATCGGTCTCGACGACCGCTAGAACTTTCGGACCGTTCATGATCGCTCACGACCACGACCCATCTTCCTCTGCGAGCCAGATTGGCGCCTACGCCCTTGGCGCCCTCGATCTTGAGGATCGCCTGAAACTCGAGGCCCTGCTCGAACGTTCTCCCGAACTCCAGGAGGAGTTGCGGCAGTTGCGGCAGGTTGTCGCGCTGCTGCCCTATGCCGCGCCGCCCGCTTCACCCCCTGACCACGTTCGTGAGCGTCTCTTCGCCCGTATCGCCGCCGCAAAGGCCGAGTCAGGTCCCAGCCGCACCGCCTCGCCACCCATGGCTGCCGCTTCACGCCCACGCCTGCGCTGGCTCATGCCCGGGCTCGTCGCCGTGCTGGCCGCCCTGGTTATTGCCCTCAGCGTCGCGACCGTGTCCCTCGGTTCCACCATCGCGCGCCTCGACCAGACCAACCGCGAACTGGTGGCCAGTCTGGAACGCCTGGAGCAAACCCTCGCCGAGTCCCGAACCCGACAGGAGCAACTTGCCTCCCAACTTGCCGCCGGTCAGGAGCAACTGAATATCCTTGCGACCCGACTGCAGGCCAGCGAGGAGCGCGTCGCCCGCCTCAGCGCCGAACTGGCGCGCGACGATTACGTGATCTCCTTCATCAGCGCGCCCGGGGTGGCCACGCGCCAGTTGCGCTCCGCCCGTTCCGGCGTCCTGGCCCAGGGGGAAATGTATATGTACCCCGGTCACTCCAGCGCAGTGGTCATCTTCAGCGGTCTGCCGCCCCTGGCCCCCGGCCAGGTCTACCAGTTCTGGTTCGCCGATGAGACGGGCCAGGTGGCGGGCAAGACGTTCGTGGCCGACCCGACAGGGATTGGCTACATTGTCGTCGAGGCGCCGCGTGAAGTGAACGCCTTTCGCCAAGTGATGGTCACGGTTGAGCCATCCGGCGGCAGCGCCATCCCCAGCCAGAATGTGATCCTCGAAGGCGCCCTCTAGCCGCGATCCAGGAGAGGTGGGGAAACCTGCTTTCCCCACCCCCGGCGTTGAGACCTGGTTTCGCTCCGCGGCCTTCCGCGTAACCGTTGGGGAGAAGCGCAGTCTCTCCGTCCCCTCCAGGGTGAGAGGTGTCAATACCGGGATAACGTTGGAGGCGCAGCTCTCCCAGATCCTCCCCTCCTGCACCACCTGCCCCAAAATCCGGCTATGCGCCGTTCTTTTCTTGTGGTAGTGCTGCCAACGACCTGCCGGCGCGCCCGCAGATGAGCATGGAACACTTCCGCAACCCGAGAATCCGATAACCCGGTCTCGGATGTGCCCCTGTTGACCCTCCTCCTACCATCTTCGATCGTACGAGTTTGTCATCCCCCGATCATCCTGCGCCCTTCTCACGCTCCGAGCGACATCCTACAATCAAGCCCATAGAAAGGTGGCCCTCACGAGCCGCCCGAGCCGCAGCTTTCCCGACAAGCCGCCGGCATCACGCGCAGCAAGAGAGTTGAGGAGGCTATGATCACCCAGCCGATCGAGACGCTCCCCCGCAACGCTCTGGGCCTTTCGCCCAGTCCTTGCGTTTACCCTCGCGCGGGTCGCGGTCTGGCAAGCGAACCGGACGCTGCCGTCCTGGCGGCAATGGATCTGCCCACCTTGATGCAGCACTGCGCCACAGAAAGCGAGCGCTTCTACCGCGGCCAGCAACACGATACCCGCTTCAGCTACGAACTGTTCCGGCGGGCGCTGGTCGAACGCGATGAAGCGGCCTGGGAGCAACTCTACCTGCACTACAGCGGTCTGGTGGAGGGTTGGATCCGGCGATGCGCGGCATTCTCCAGCAGCGGTGAAAGCAGCGAGTATTTCGTCGTCGGCGCCTTTGCCAAGTTCTGGCGCGCCCTTTCCCCAGAACGTTTTGCCGCCTTCCCGACACTGGCCTCGCTGTTACAGTATCTGCAGTTGTGCGCCACCAGCGTGGTTATCGACAGCGTTCGCGCCCAGTGCTGGTCGGGAACCCTCCTGGAAGAGACGATCACCCTGGAACGCGACCCCGCCAGCGCTCCCGATGAGGAAGCCATGAACCGGCTGGATCGTGAGGAGTTCTGGCGCTTCATCGACGCCCAACTTCATAGTGAGACCGAACGAGTGGTCGTGTATAGCTCCTTCGTCCTGGGCCTGACACCGCGCGCGATATATGCCCAGCGCCCCGATCTCTTCCAGGCGGTCAACGATGTCTACAATGTCAAACGTAACGTACTGGGACGCCTGAGTCGCAACCAGCAGTTGCGCCAGATGATCGCCGGCTAGCTCTACGTTGGCACTTTGCCCCTGGCGGGGGCTGCGGGGGCCGCAGGCCCCCGAAGATTTTCCCTTCCTGGCGCGGCGAAGCCGTGCCGCGCCAGGAAGAGGAAAACGCGGAGGGGTGTAACCCCTCCGAGCCTCCTTGCAGCGGAAACTGCGGCAATTGACAAAGTCGAGCTACGTGCTTGCAAGCTACGCTTGCAGCCCTGCAGAGGGTGAGCAAAGGCTTCTCAGGGAGGCAGGCCCTCCCGGTAACCCCTCTCAGGTGTAGGGTTTTTCGAGCGAGAAGGGGCTTTCGGCATTCCAATGCGCTTGCGATCCTCACCCCCCTGCCCCCCTCTCCACCATAGTAGGTGGAGAGGGGGAGTTGGGCGTCCCAATGCCCCAGATCGCGAATGTGACGCGAGGATGTGCCGGAAAACCCTACACCTGAGAAGAGCTGCGCCCTCCCAGGTCCTCCCGATGAAGTTCTCTGGATAGGCCCCCAGACGGTACAGTCGCCCCTGTGGCATGTCTGCGCCTGTACTATAC
>JAOACN010000531.1 GCA_026417815.1 Chloroflexaceae bacterium
AGATGTGTATAAGAGACAGGCCCGGGGTTTGCCCCGTGGACCGTGCCAGCCCTGCGCGCGAAACGGATATTACCGGTCAAAACGCCACGGCTGTGCTATAATCTCACAGAAGAAGCAAGCCGGAGCACAACGAGGCAGCATGACAGTCTACAACCCGGAGGGTGTTCCTCCACTCATTTCGGCAGGGCTGGCCCGCATCGAACGCCATTTGCCATACCCGGGCGAGGTGCTGTTCAGCCCGGGGCGGCGGGTTGAGCCGGAAGACGTCGTGGCGACCACCCTCATGCCCGCTCCGCCGCACATCATAAACGTGGCGCGGGCGTTGAGCATCCCTCCCGGCGACGTGTACCGCGCCATGCGCCGCGAGAAGGGCGTCAAGATCGGCGCGGGCGAAGTGCTGGCCCGCTCGGGAAGCCTCTTCGGGCGCCGCTGTGTCGCTCCGGTAAGCGGCGAGATTACCGATATTGACACCGAGACCGGCTACGTTACCATCGTGCCCGATCCGGTACAACAGGACCTCGCCGCAGGGGTGCGCGGCGTGGTCACCGAGGTCTTCCCCAACCGTGGCGTGGCCATCGAAACCCTCGCCGCGCAGGTGTACGGCGCCTTTGGCCTGGGCGCCGACCAGACCGGCGTGCTCCGGCTCATCGCGACGGACCCCGGCGACATCGTGCAACCCGAGCAGATTGATACTCGCAGCGCCTACGCCATTATCATCGGCGGGGCCGCCATCAGCGCGGCGGCCCTGCGACGAGCCGTGCTCGAGCAGGTTCGCGGCGTGATCGTGGGCGGGATCGAAGAGCGCGAACTGCGCCAGTTTCTCGAGTGGTCGGGCGTGGAACACTGGCGCGAGGCGCTCCCCCCATGGTCGCTGCCCGATACGCGCGTCACCGCCGATCTCAAATTGACCCTGGTGCTGACCGAGGGCTTCGGCTTCCGGCCAATGAACCAGGCCATCTTCGACCTGCTCAGTTCACTCGATCGCCAGGAGGCCCTGATCGAGGGGCGGACCAGCCTGCGGGCACCGTTACGGCGCCCGCGGGTGATCGTACCGCTCTCCCGCGGCACGCCGGCTGAACCGACGCCTCCGGCGCTGCGCCCTGGCGCCTCGGTCCGTCTGCTCGACGATGCTCACCTGGGGCAGTCAGGAACCATTCGCGCGCTGTCGGCGACGCCACGGGGCCTGGCCTCCGGGGCCGGGTTGCCGGCCGTGCATGTGCATCTCGAAGACGGCAGCGACCTGTGGCTGCCGCGCACATGCGTGGAAGTGCTAGGGTAAGTCTTAGGTGAACATCGCCGGTTGGAGGGGTGTGGGGAAACCTGGTTTCCCCACACCCCTACCTGCCGGGAGGGTCCGGGAGGGCAGAGCCTTCCCGAATCCTCGCAGCATCATCATTCATTAGCCAGATCAGACCACCACTATGATCCAGGAACCTCTGGCGCCCCCCCCATTGATCGCAAACGCTGCTCGCGTACTCATCGCCGATGACGATGCCACGATGAGTTCGTTCTGCGCCCGCGCCCTGAGCGCCGGGGGCTACACCGTGGTAACGGTTGGCGAAGCCGAGGCGGCCATCGCCGCCCTGCAGACGCAGGGGCCATTCGACCTGCTGCTCGCCGACATTAAAATGCCCGGGCGCAGCGGCCTCGAACTGGCCCAGATCGCTCGCGAGATCGATCCGGCCATCGCCGTAGTCATTATGACCGGCCATAGTACGGTGGATACGCTGCATGCCTCGGTGCGCCGCGGCGTCACCGATTACCTGACCAAGCCGTTCGAGGTTGACGAACTGCGCCTCGTCGTCGAGCAGGCGCTGCACAAACGCGGCCTGTTGCAGCAGAGCCTGCGCCTGCGGGCGCTTGAAGAATTGCTCCGCAGCAGCGAAGCGATCAACGCCATCCTCGACCGGAACGAGCTGGCGCGGGAGATCATCGCCCACGCCCGCGCCCATGCCCCCGGCGAGGCCGGTTTCCTCTTCGTCGCCGGCGCCGACCATCTGCCGCCCCAGGTCTTCGCCGAACCGTCCGGGGCCACCATCCAGCCCGCGGGACGCGAGGCCGTCGCCCAGAGCCTTCGCATCGGTCGCCCGCTGCCGGTTGCCAGCGCCGAGCCGCTGGCGCTGCTCGAAGCCACCCCTCTGACCCACGGCCTGGCCGTGCCGCTCCGCGCCCGCGGCGAAACCATCGGCGCGCTGCTGCTCTGCGGCGCCCACGATGAGTTTAACGCCCCCGGCGCCAGCGAGTTCCTGGCCCTGCTGGCCAACCAGGCCGGGAACGCCCTGCGCAACGCCCAGCTCTACAGCCAGCTCGACGCCGCCTACAACAGCCTGCGCGAACTCGATCGCCTCAAGAGCGAGTTTATTGCCATTGCCTCCCACGAATTGCGCAGCCCGCTGTCAATCGTGCTGGGCTATGCCAAAATGGTGCATGATCGCAGCAGCGGCGATCTGCGCGAGTATGCCCAGCGCCTCCTCACCGGGGCCGAACGGATCAAGGCCATTGTGAATGACCTCCTGCACCTGCGCGACTTTGACCGCAAACAAACGACCCTGACCCTGGAGCGATCGGCGCTTGACGCCCTGGCGCGCCAGGCGGTCGAACGGCTCGTTCCCGCCGCGCAGCAAAAAGGACAGGACCTGAGCGTGGCCCAGCCCGACCAGCCGGTGATCCTGGAGGTTGACCGCGAGAAGGTCCTGCTGGTGATCGGCAACCTGATCGATAATGCCATCAAGTTTACCCCGCCGGGGGGGCGCATCCAGGTCGAGGTCGTCCGCTGGCCGCACGAACACCTGATCGCGGAGATCGCTCGCGCCGTCGCCAACCCGACGATGCGCCGCCTTACCGAAGGCGCGCCAGCAACCTGGGCCCTGGTGCGCGTTAAGGATACTGGCATTGGCATTCCACGCGAGCACCAGGGCCGCATCTTTGAACGCTTCTACCAGGTGGCCAGCTCACTGACGCGCGAACAGGGCGGCGCCGGACTGGGCCTGGCGATTGTTTGCGACCTGGTCGCGCTGCAGGGCGGCGTCGTCTGGGTCAAGAGCGAGGAAGGCCGCGGCAGCATCTTCAACTTCGCCCTGCCCCTCCCGTGAGCGCACAGGGCGCATCCCAGGCTTGACGAAAGATCACCCTGGTTGTACACTCCCCACGGAGAAATTGCACAGCCAATAATTGCTGTAACAAAGATTGCCAACCATTGCAACCCGCCGGGTTGCACCACCCGATGTTCTTGCCTTTGTGGTGAATCATCATAACAGTCTATGTCCTCGCAACCCTGCCAGCAGTACCGTATGTTTCACGACATCTATGTGTTACTGGACGACGGTGACCGCCAGGTGCTTCGGGCCTTCAATTTGAGTCCCTCCCAGTTCGCCGTGCTGCTCCTGCTGGACGGAGAGGCAGGCTGGCGCCTGACCGATCTCAGCGAGCGGCTGCTGGTGGACAAAAGCACGATCACGCGGATCGTCGATCGCCTCGAAAGCGCCGGGCTGGTGCGCCGCGAGGCCGACCCCGATGACCGCCGCGTGCAACGGGTGGTGCTGACCGGTGAAGGGCAGCAGACGCGCGACCGGGCCCGCGCGGCCCACGAGCTCTCGATCGAGCGGCGCATGGGCGCCCTCGACGCCGACGAGCAACGCGAGTTGCTCAGGTTGCTCACCCGGCTGCGCGACGGCCTGCAGGCCGATCTCGTCACTATGGGGGGTGCTCCGTCCGAGTGATGGGGTGGTGTCGTTCCGTAAGGCCGAAGCATTGGCTGCGCCAATGCTTCGGCCCTACTACGGGCCCGGCGCCTGATCGGCCCACGGAAAGGGGGTGACGCTAACGAGGCAGCATGCCGGGAACGTCGAGGGTTGTGGCGAAGGCGCCACGAGGAACCGCCGGTTTTTTCGCCCTACCTCAGCAATTCCCCCGCATCTACAGGTACTCCCCGGGAACAGATTCCTGACTTCTGGCCAGTGCTGGCCATCTTTCGGGACGATCTCAAAACGCTGCGCGACGGCACACGACGGGTATTCAGGTATGTTCCTCGGAGGGCACGGACCTCCCGGACCCTCCCTTCTGGCGGGGGCGTGGGGAAACCTGATTTCCCCATCCTCCTGCACCCGACCGTCAATCGTTTTGAGATGGTCCCTTAGCCAAGGAGCATGTGAACATGAAACGCTTCAGTTTGCTGGTTGCGCTCAGCGCGCTGTTCGCGCTGATCCTGGCCGCCTGTGGCGGCGGCGGCGCCGCGCAGCCAACCGCGGCCCCCGCCCCCACCACCGCCCCCCCCACTGGCGCCACGGCGGCCCCGCCCGCCGGCGGCATGGCGATCGAGGGCGCCGTCACCCTGTGGCACGCCTACGGGACGGGCAGCAAGGAGGAAGAGGTCATCAACGAACTGGTCGAGCGCGCCCGCGCCGCCTATCCAAACGCGACGATCAACGTCCTGCAGATCCCCTTCGACCAGATCTTCAACAAGTTCCAGAACGAGGTCACCGCGGGCGGCGGCCCCGATCTGTTCATCGCGCCCAACGACAGCCTGGGCGACCAGGTGCGCGCCGGCCTGCTGGCCGACCTGAGCGCCTACGTTCCGGCCCTGCAGGCCGAGAACGTCTCACCGGTGGCGATCGAGGGCATGAGTCTCGACGGCAAGCTCTACGCCATCCCCGAGTCGTTTAAGGCCGTGGCGCTCTACTACAACAAGAGCAAGGTCGCCACTCCGCCCGCCACCACCGACGAACTACTCGCAGCCGTGCGCGGCGGCAACACCCTGGTGCTCAACCAGATCGCCTATCACAACTTCGGCTGGCTGCAGGCCTTCGGCGGCAAGCTGATGGACGAGAACGGCCGGTGCGTGGCCGACCAGACCGGCGGTGTGGAGTGGTTCACCTTTCTTAAGACGCTGAAGGCCGAACCGAACGTGACCTTCTCGATTGACACCGGAAAGGCCGACTCGCTCTTCAAGGAGGGCAAGGCGGACATGATCGTCAACGGCCCATGGCAACTCGGCGACTACCGCGAGACGCTGGGCGATAACCTGGGCGTGGCGCCCATGCCCGGGGCGACCAACCCGGCCGGCCCGCTCACCGGCGTTGACGGCTTCTATGTGAACGTCAACAGCCCCAACCAGGCCGGCGCGGTGGCCCTGGCCATGTTCCTCACCAGCAAAGACTCGATGCAACTCTACGTCGAGAAGGCCGGCCACGTGCCCGCCCGCACCGACATCGAGATCGCCGATCCGCTGGTGGCGGCCTTTGCCGAAGCCGCTCAAACCGGGGTTCCCCGCCCGCAGATCCCCGAGATGAGCAACTTCTGGACGCCCTTCGGCGACGCGATCACCAAGGTGCTCGACGGCGGCGCCGACCCGGCCGCGGCGATTACCGAGGCCTGCGCGACGATGAACACCGCCAACGCTAAGTAGCCTTAGGAGGCAAGAAAACCAGGCGCCCGTCCGGCTACCTCCCTGGTGAGTTTCTGGGAGGGCTACGCCCTCCCAGAAACTCTATTTTTCCTGGTCGTTTGGAGGGGTATGGGGAAACCAGGTTTCCCCATACCCCTGCCTGAAGTGGAGAGTTGGGGAAACTAGCTTTCCCCTCGCCCCTGCCTGAAGTGGAGAGTTGGGGAAACTAGCTTTCCCCTCGCCCCTGCCTGAAGTGGAGAGTTGGGAAAACTAGCTTTCCCCTCGCCCCTGCCTCAGGAGGTTTGGATCACCTGGTTATCTCCCCAGACAACGCCAGCCGCCCAGGATTCTGGTATAGTTAAGCAGTATCCCGCGTTGCTTTCTGGCATGAACGTTGCTCGCAGCGTCAGTCCAATGGAGGAAACCCTATGGCTGCGACGAACCCGGGCATGGCCACGCTCAAACCCAAGGCGGCCCGCTCGCCCGCGAGCGAGGCCTGGCGACAGTTACGGACCCCTCTGGTCTACCTGATCCCGGCCGCGCTGATCATGGCGCTGGTCACTTTCTACCCCCTGGCCTACCAGGTCTGGATGTCCTTCACCGACTATGGGGTGATCAAGGAGGAGGGCAAGCAGACCCTCAACCGCTTCGGCCCCGATGGGCAACCCCCGCCCAACTACCGCCCGGCCGAGTGGGTCGGCTTCAAGAACTACAGCGACATCCTCACCAATGAGCCGCAGTTCGTTGCCAGACTGGGCGGCACCTTCAACTTCTGGCGCCTGCTCGGGTTCAATCTGTGGTGGACCTTCTCGAACGTGGCCTTCCACGTGGCCCTGGGCATCCTGATCGCGGTGCTGTTGAACGTCGAGGGCCTCTGGGGGCGCAAGATCTACCGCGCGCTGTACATTTTGCCCATGGTGCTGCCGAACATCGTCATCGCCACCGTCTGGCGCAACATGTTCGACGACCAGTACGGCGCGGTCAACCAGTTGCTGAGCATGTTCGCGGGCACGCCGGTGAACATCCGCTGGTTCAACCAGATCGAGCCGCCCATCCCCGGCGTGCCGCTGCCGCTGAGCTACTACGCCATGCTCATCGCCAACATCTGGCTCGGCTGGCCGTTTATGACCCTTGTGGCCACCGGGGCGTTGCAGTCCATCCCCAAGGAGATGTACGAGGCCGCCGCAATTGACGGCGCCACAGGGTCGCAGCAGTTCTGGAACATCACCCTGCCGCTGCTGCGTCCGGCCATGGTGCCGGCGGCGATGGTCGGCATCGTCACCACCTTCAACCTGTTCCACATCATCTACTTCATGAGCGGCGGCGGCCCCCTCGGGCAGACCGAGATCATGGTCACCCAGGCCTTCAAGCTGGTGAATGCCCAGCAACTCTTTGGAGTGGCCGCGGCCTTCTCGGTCATCATCGCCCTGGTGCTGATCCCGATCTTCCTGATCACCAACCGCATCTCGCGCGCAACGGAGAGCTACGATGTCTAGTGTCGCTACAACCACCGCCACACGGACGCGCAAGGGCAGCACGGCCGCCGGTCGCCGCCTGCGCTGGTGGCAGCAACTGCTCTTCCAGGCCCTCTGCCTGTTCATTGCGGCGACGGTGCTCTTCCCCATTATGTGGATCGTGAGCATGTCGCTCGACCCGCGCAACATCGCCCGGCCCACCGAACTGCGCCTCATTCCCCCCGGCGCCTCGCTCGAGGCCTATCGCGCCGTGCTGGACCGGCCCACGGCCAACCCGGTGACCTTCACCGAACTGGCGTTGAACAGCCTGAAGCTGGCCGGGGGCGTGGCGCTCTTCGCGCTGCTGATCGGCGTCAGCGCGGCCTACGCCTTTTCACGCTTCAAGTTTCCGGGGCGCCAGTACATGATGATCGCTGTGCTGGCGATCACCGTGCTGCCGGCGGTGGCGACGATCGCGCCGCTCTTCGCCCTGCTCAACGGCATTCGCGTCAGCAGCGACCTGCTGAGCATCGCCCTGCTGATCGCCGCGGCGCTGGTGATCGCCTTCGGGCTGATGATCGTGGTTCCCGCGCTGCGCACCGGCACCGCCAGCGGCGGCACCTACGCCGTCGGCGGCCTTGCGCTGGTCCTCAGTATGCTGCTGGTCTACACGGCCTTCGCCCCGGCCCCCGGTGACGTCTTCGTGCTGCGCAACTCGCTGCTCGGCGTGGGCATCGCCATGATCTCGGGCGCGTTGCCCTTCGCCATCTGGAACCTCAAGGGCTACCTTGACACCATCCCCAAGGAGCTTGAGGAGGCCGCGATCATTGACGGGGCCAGCCCTAACCAGATCTTCTTCCAGATCGTCCTGCCGCTGGCCGTGCCCGCCCTGGCCGTCACCGGCTTTCTCAGCTTCGCCGGGGGCTGGACCGAGTTCTTCCTCTCCTGGCAGTTCCTCACCAACCCCAAGGATTTTACGCTGGCGATGGCGCTCTACAACATGACCGGGCAGTACGCCGGCTCGGTGCCCTGGTCGCGCTTCGCCGCCTTCTCCATCCTGGTCTCGCTGCCGGTGGCGATCGTCTACCTGCTGCTGCAACGCTACATCGTCGGCGGCCTGACCCTGGGCGGGGTGAAGGGGTGAGAGCCGGTGCTCGAGCCCGTTTTTGGCAGGCCGGAGGCGTGGAGGCGTGGAGGTGTGGAGGTGTGGAGGTGTGGAGGTGTGGAGGTGTGGATAAATGGCCGCGTCTGAAAACGTGAATTTCAGATTGGCCTGACAGTGTGTTCTGCAGCCCCCAACTCCACATCTCCACACCTCTACATCTCCGCGGACTGACGCAACCCTTAGCCAGATGAACCCGACCCTATGGACGACGTCTCCGCCGATTTCATCTTCGGCACCATGGCCACCGACGCCCGGCGGCTCGGCTTCCTCAAGGCCGAACTGGCGGGCGTCAGTCATCGGCACCGCATCGAACCGGCCGACCCCCTGCCGGAGCAGGCGGTGACCCTGCGGGTCAGCCTGGGCCCCGCGGTGGTGGCCGACCACGTGACCTGCTACTTCACCGCCGACGGCAGCGAGCCAGCGGGCGCGCGGGGCGTGCCTGCGCCCGGCGCCCGGGCGGTGGCCTTCGAGCGGATCGGTAGCGAGTGGAACACCTTCCTGTGGGGATACCTCGAAGAGTGGCGCGCAACCCTGCCGCCGCAGCCCGCCGGCGTCATCGTGCAGTACCGCATTGAAGCCTGGTCGGAGCACCATCCGCGCAGCTTCTGGGCCGGCGAGATTATCGGCAGCACCGCTGGCGATGGCGCGGTGCTGGGCGAGGTCGGGCCGGGGGACGTCTTTCTGCGCGAGGTGGGCCAGGAGTTCGAGTTGACCTTCGTGCGCGGCAACCGCACCTTCGCCTACGGCGTGGACGAGGAACGGGCGCCCGACTGGCTCCGCGACGGGGTGATCTACCAGGTGTTCGTGGACCGCTTCAACCCCGGCGGGGGGCGCCCGTTCGCCCGGCCCGGGACGCTGATGGGCCACTATGGCGGCACCCTGGCCGGCGTTATCGAGCGCCTCGACCATATTCAGTCGCTCGGCGCCAGCATCATCTGGCTGTCGCCGATCTTCCCCTCGCCCTCGCACCACGGGTACGACGCCACCGACTACTACGCGATCGAGCCGCGTCTGGGCGACCTTGCGGATCTGCGGACCCTTATTGCCGAGGCCCACGCGCGAGGGATGCGCGTGCTCCTCGACTACATCGCCAACCATGTCTCCGACCGGCACCCCGCCTTCCAGGCGGCGCTGCGCGACCCCCATGGCCCGGCCCGCGACTGGTTCATCTTCACCGAGTACCCCGACCGGTACGTTGCCTTCTTCGGCGTGCCGAGCATGCCGCAGGTGAACACCGATCACCCCGTGGCGCGGCGCATGATGATTGACCCGGCCGTCCACTGGCTGCAACAGGGCATTGACGGCTTTCGGCTCGACTACACCATCGGCCCGTCCCACGCCTTCTGGACGGCCTTCCGCGCCGCTACGCGGGCCGCACGTCCCGACGCGATCGGATTGGGCGAGGCGGTAGATACTGCCGAGATGCTCCGTTCCTACTACGGGCGGCTGGACGGCTGTCTGGACTTCTTGCTGCTCCAGGCGCTGCGCCGGTTCTTTGCCTTCGGCGACCTGAGGGCCAGCCAGTTCGCCGGTTTCCTGCGCCGCCATTTTGAGGCCTTCCCGCCCGACTTCGTGATGCCCAGCTTTCTGGACAACCACGACATGAACCGCTTCCTCTGGGTGGTGCGGGGCGACACGCGCCGGCTGAAGCTGGCGGCCCTCTGCCAGTACACCTTGCCGCATCCGCCGGTGATCTACTACGGCACCGAAGTGGGCCTGAGCCAGGAGCGCGACGTGCGCCACCCCGACGGCAGCGCGCACCCCGAGGAGTCGCGCCTGCCGATGCCCTGGGACGGCGCGCAGAACGCCGATGTGCTGGCATTCTACCGGCGGCTTGGCGCGCTGCGACGGGCAACGGCCAGGGTCTGGCGCGGCCCGCGGCGCACCGTGGCGCTCGACGACGCCCTCGGGCACTACGCCTGCGTGTGCGGTGACGATGAAGCCTGGCTGGTGGCGCTGAACAACGGCCCTCATCCGGGGCGGATCGCCCTGCCGCCGGGGCGCTGGAGCGTGACGCTGGCCACTGCCGAAGCGGAGGTGCGCGGCGCCACCGTGTGGCTGCCGGCCTACGGCGGGGCCGTGTTGCGGAGAGATGGGCTTGATGCGCCTCTCAGGCGCCTGTGAGGCAAACAGGGTATATAATGGTGCGGATGTTCGCCCCCGCCAGAGAAGGCGGGGCGTCACGAGACGGAAACGCAGGCAAAACCCTCTGCCATATGAGCCTCAAAGGACGCAAACGAGAGAAGCAACCGGCCGAAGGCCGCCCGCTCTACGAGGGCGGCGAAGCCTACACCGACCGAACCGTGGCGCTTCCACGGCGTGAGACGCCGGGGCAACCGGCCGTGCCAGGGCGTCGCGGCGCCTTCTGGGAGCGGGTGCGCCTGGCGCTGCTGCTTGGCGTCGCGGCGCTCCTCGCCGTGGCGGGGCTGTTCTACTGGCAGGTTCACTCGCTGGCCCGGGCCATCACCGTTCGTGACGTGCGCAACAACCCGCCCATCGCCACGCCGCTCCTGGGCGCGAACATGCTGATCATCGGAGTGGACGAGCGCCCTGGCCACCCCGAGGAAGGCGTGCGCGGCGACACACTGCTGCTGGCGCGTCTCGACGCGGGCAGTGGCTGGGTGTCGTTGCTCTCGATCCCCCGCGACGCGCAGGTGGAAGTCGAGGGTGTCGGGGTCACCAAGATCAATGTCGCCTACGGCCAGGGCCACGCCCAGGCGGCGGAACGCTACGGCCCCGACGTGACGCCGCAGGAAGGGGGGATGGCCCTGGCCGCCGCCACGGTGGAGGAATTCCTCGACCTGCGCCAGCGCGGCATGCGGGTTGATTTTATTACCACGGTGAACTTCGCCGGCTTCGAGGGCATCATCGACGCCCTGGGCGGAGTGACGATTGATGTGCCGCGCTACATCCTCGACGAAGAGTATCCGACGGAAGATTTTGGCACCATGCGGGTCGAGTTTCAACCCGGGCCGCAGCGCATGGACGGCAAGACGGCCCTGATCTACGCCCGCACCCGTCACGCCGATAGCGACTTCGGACGGGCGCAGCGACAGCAACAGGTGGTGCGGGCGGTGCTTGAGGAACTGCGGGCCAGGGGCTGGGTGGGCCGCGCCCTGGCCCTGCCGGGCCTGCTGCGGGCGATAGCCGGCCAGGAAGGGGCGACGGCGCCGGTGGCGACCACGCTGCCGGTGGATCGCCTCGATACGCTCCTCGGCCTGATGAGCCTGGCCGGCAGGCTGGACCCCGAGACGCTGGGGCAGTTTCAGCTCGGGCCGGAGCAGATCCAGTACGAAAACGGAAGCAACCTGGTCTTTGAACCGGCGGCGGTGCAGGCGGTGCTCGACCAGTGGCAACGCCCGCCGAGCGAGGCCGCCGAGCGGGCCGCCGTGCAGGTCTTCAATGGCACCGACGTGCCGGGCCTCGCCCGCAGCGTCAGCCTGGATCTCGAACGGGCGGGGTTCAGGGTGCTGGCACCCGACAACGCGCCCTTTACCGTGGAGCGCACGGTGGTGTACAACCCCACCAATCATCCGGCCACGAGTCGCCGGGTGGCCCGCACGCTGGGCGCGGAACTGGTGCACGGCCCGCCGCCCGCGGGGCTGACCAGCGCAGCCCAGGTGGTGGTCATCCTCGGCGCCGACGCGGCGGAAGGGGCGCGGTGAGGCTCGGGTGTAACCGTTCTGGTTCCCCGCTGCCGGACTATTTTCGTAAAGTTCCTCCACCGCCGGGATGGGGTGTGCGGGCGACGGAAGGGGTAGGGGGAAACCAGGTTTCCCCTTACCCCCTGCCTTACCCCTCCCCCGTGCCCACCTCGACGCCCGCGAGGCGTTCGAGGGCCTTGATCAGGGCATGGTTGCCTTCCTGACCCATGCCGGCGGCCTGCAAGGCGCGGTAGAGCTGGAAGACCTGGGCCGTGACGATCATCGGCGCGCCGACCTCATCGGCGGCCTGCAACACCAGGCGCAGATCCTTCTGTTGCAGGTCAATGGTAAAGCCGGGGCGCCAGTCGCGACGAAGACACTGTGGGGCACGGTTGGAGAGCATCCAGCTCCCGGCGGCGCCCCCGCTCACCGCCTGCAGGGTCTTCTCCAGATCCACCCCGCTGGCCCGGGCAAAGACCAGCGCCTCGCTGATCGCCAGCATCGTGCCCACCACCAGAATCTGGTTGACCAGCTTGACCGTCTGCCCGTCGCCGTGACCGCCGACGTGGGTGATGGTGGCGCCCATGGCCTGGAAACAGGGCATGGCGCGGGCCACCTGGTCGGCGGGGCCGCCGACCATGATGCTCAGGGTGCCACGGGCCGCGCCCTCACTGCCACCACTCACCGGCGCGTCGAGGAAATGCACGCCCCGCTCGGCCAGGGCGGCAGCGATGGTCTGAGCGCCCTGGGGACTGATGGTGCTCATATCCACCACCAGGGCGCCGGGTGCGGCGCCCTCGATCACGCCCTGCTCACCGAGGATTACCTCGAGCACGTCGGAGGTGTCGCTGACGCAGGAAAAAATCATCGCACACTGCGCGCCCAGGTCAGCCGGAGTGGCGGCGCGCCTGGCCCCGGCGGCCACCAGGGCGTCGGCGCGTTCGGGGGTCCGGTTCCAGACGGTGAGATCAAAGCCGGCCTTGAGCAGATTGGCGGCCATGCCGCTGCCCATGATGCCCAGGCCAATGAATCCGACCCGCTCGGTCATAGGAGTTTCTCCCTGTTGTTGAGCCTCGCTGCGGAACGGCGCTATTGTACGCGCCGCGCCGCGTGCCCGTCAATGCAGTGCGATGGGCTACGTGTTCAGAACTGGGGTAACCCCGCAGACCTGGGAGCGAGGGCGTCCCGCCTTTGTCAGGATTCGAGGGCAAGATGCCCTCGCTCCCAGGAGACGTGTGAACACGTACGCGATGGGACAACCAGGTTGCCCCACACCCCGCCCCGCCACGGCAAGTCGGTGGCGCAACCCTCCCGGTTGGAGAGGGGCAACCAGGTTGCCCCGGGCCCCGGCCCGATGGTGACCCGCAGAGCCGATGCAACGTCTTTGGGCCAGGCCCCAAAGACGTTGCATCGGCCCTGTGGTTTGCGCCGGTTTCTTATCATTCGTATAATGATGTCCAGGAGCTTGTGCTGCCCGCCCTTGCACGGAACATGGGAGGCGCCAGGGCCGGGCCCGGGGTGACAGGCGCGCCTGGCCCCTTTCGAGACGCGCTCCTGCCACGGACGAAACAGGGGGTTCGTGGGGAGGCATAGCCTCCCCACGCCCTTCCAGACGGCAAAGCAGGCCGGGAGATATGTACGAAGTTGTAACCTCGCAGCCGCCGGATCTACTGGCGACCCTCCGTGAAACGTCGCCGGGGATCGCAGAGTTGATCGAGCAACTGGAACGCGAGAGCAGCCACGACGCGCGCGTCAGCGGGCTGCGGCACATTGGCGCGCTCTGGTATGCCCAGGGCGGCGCCGCCGAGGTGCTGACCGAGGTGGGCCTGCACCTGGCGGCGCGCCTCAGGCTCTCTCAGGGCCTGGTGGTCAGCGAGTTGCTGCTGGCCTACGGCGCGGCCCAGGAAGAGCAACGCACCCGCGAGTGGGAAACGCGCCTGCTTGCTCGCGCCACCGAACTGAACGGCCTGCACCGCATCATCTCGGCAGCCAATTCAACCCTTGACCTCGACACATCGCTGCAAACCGTCGTGGAAACCGTGGCCCAGGTGGTGGGGGTCGAGGCATGTTCGGTCTATCTGTACGATAAGCACCGTGATGAACTGGTGCTGCGGGCGGCCCGGGGCCTCAACCGCGCCGCGATCGGCCAGGTGGTCTCCCGCCTGGGGCAGGGTGTGACCGGCTGGGCCGCGCAACTGGGCCACCCGGTAGCCGTGCGCGACGTGTGGCAGGAACCGCGCTTCAAGGCCGAGCCGCAACTGGGGGAGGAACCGTTCCGCTCGATGCTGGCCGTGCCCATCGTGCTCTTCAACGCCGAGCGCTTCCAGTTCAGCGCCGATAAGCTCCAGGGCGTGATCACCGTGCAGACAATCGGTCCCCGCGAGTTCACCGGCGAGGAGATCTCCTTTGTCGAGGTGGCCGCCGGCGAACTGGCCTTCTTTATCGCCAATGCCCAGCTCTACCAGCAGACCGACGAGCGCCTGCACCAGAAGCTGCGCGAGTTGACGACCCTGCAACAGGTCTCAAAGAGTATTGCCGAGCAGATTGGTCTGCCGGGGGTGCTCTCGCTGATCGTCGAGAAGGCGGTGGAACTGGCCCAGGCCGACCGGGCGGCGATCTTCCAGATGAAGGACGACGGCCAGTTGCAACTGGTGGCCAGCCACGGCGGCGAGGGCGATGGCGTCCGCGAGTTTATCATTCAGACGGTGCGCGATAGCCGCCCCCTGGCGGTGATGAACGCCTACCAGGACGCCCGCTTCCCCGAGATGGCCAGTGTCGCCGCCCGCGAGGGCTTCCACTCGCTCTTCTGCATGCCCCTGCGCGCCCGCGAGCGCACCATCGGCGGGATCTGTCTCTACAAGCGCCAGCCGCACCTGTTCGACTATGAGCAGGTGCGCCTGTTGAGCACCTTCGCCGACGAGGCCGCCATCGCCATCGAGAATGCCCGGCTCTACGATGAGAGCCAGCGCGCCCTGGCGATCAAGTCGGCCCTGCTGCAGGAGATGCACCACCGCGTGCGCAACAATCTGCAAACGATCTCGGCCCTGCTGGCCATGCAACTGCGCCGCCTGGAGCCGGGCAGCCAGGGGGCCAAGGCCCTCCGCGAGAGCGCCGCGCGCATCCAGTCCATCGCCGCCATCCACAATTTGCTCTCCCGCGAGGACGTGGGCGTTACCACGGTCAATGCCGTTACCCGCCAGGTGGTTGAGAGCGCCCAGGCCACCCTGGTGAATACAGAGGCTCCGGTGCGCTTCACGGTAATGGGTGACGAGGTGCGCGTCGGCTCCCGCGACGCCACGGTGCTGGCGCTGGTCATCAACGAGTTGATCAGCAATGCCCTCTCCCACGGCCTGGCCGCCGAGGGTGGCCGCGTCGAGATCGAAGCGACCCTGCAGGACGGCATGGTCACGGTCGAGGTGCGCGACGATGGCCCCCGGCACCCGCCACCGCCCCGCCCGGCTCATAGCAGCGGCCTCGGTCTCCAGATCATCGAGACGCTGGTGCATGAGGACCTGCACGGCGATTTCCGCCTCGAACGCGACGAACAGCAGGGCTGGACCCGCGCCTGTGTGCGCTTCCCCCAGCGCGCGCTCAGCGACGGCGGCGATCTGCTGTGAGACCCGAGATCCCCCGATGACCGATTTCCCCACCGAAGGCAGCCCTCCCTTCATCAACCGGCGCCTCACCATCGAGGAATGGACCCGCTACGTCGCCACCTACGACTTCGGTCGGCTGACCCCCAGCCGCCTGGTGCTGCACCACACCTTTCGCCCCGATGAACGCTCGTGGAACGGCCTGACCACCATGCGCGGGATGCAGCGTTTTTATGCCAGCCAGGGCTGGCCAGCAGGGCCGCATATCTTCGTGGCCGATGATGGGATCTGGCTCGCCACCCCCATGCGCGACATCGGGGTGCATGCCGGCACGGGCAATGGCTCGCTGGCCCAGGGCTGGTACTCGATCGGCCTGGAAATGGTGGGCTACTTTGATACCCGGCTGCCCGGCGGAGCAATGTGGCAACACGCCCTGGCGGTGATGGGCGAACTCTCGCGCCGCCTGAAGATCCCGCCGCGCCCGCTGATCTCCTTCCACCGCGATTACACCAGCGTCAAGAGTTGCCCGGGTTGGGCCGTGTCCAAAGAGTGGGTCTGGAGCCAGGTCGAAGCCTACCTTTCCGGCGCCGATCCACCCCCGCCCCCGCTGCGCCCGCCGCCCGGCATCCTCCCCGCCGATGAACGCCTGCTCGAAACGCTCCTCGACCAGAGCTACCGGTGCAGGGCCGGTTCGCAGGGCTACAACCCGGCCTGGGCCTTTCACCAGTACGCCGTGCAGCAGGGCCTGGGCATGCCCATGGGTCCCAGCGTTACGGAGACGATCGCCGGCAAGCGCATCAACTACCAGCCCTTTGCCCGCGATACGCTCTTCGTCGAAGCGCCGAACTGGGGCGACGTGCAAACCCTCTCCGCCCTCCTTGGCGGGAGCATTCCTCCCGCCGGTCTCGGGCGCGAGTTACTCGAACGCACCTACCGGGCGGGCGGCTCACCCTTCCGCCCTGACTGGGCCTTCCACCAGTTCGCCGTCATCAACCGCCTCGGGCCGCCGATTGGCGCGAGCGAGATTATCACGGTAGACGGAAAGAACTGGGCCTACCAGGTCTTCGCCGTTGATACACTGTACAGTCCCACGTCGAACTACGCCGACGTGCGGCTGCTCAGCCGCCTGGCGCAGGCCGCCGACGGGCCGACGCTGCGGCTGCGCGAGGCATTGCTCGCGGCAACCTACCGCAAGTCGGGCACGGCCTATCGCCCCGACTGGGCCTTTCACCAGCTTGCCCGCACCTTTGCCCTCGGTTCGCCGCTGTGCGGTTCGTACCAACTGCAAATCGAAGGGGCGACCTTCGCGTTGCAGGTCTACGCCCTTGACACCCTGTTCAACCTGGTGCCAAACTGGAGCCAGGTGCGGCGCCTGCGGGATCTGGCGGCCCTCCAGGGCGCGTCGCCTTCGCGCACCGCTTCCAGGGGCGCGCCAGAGCCGCTGGGCGCCTCCCCAACCATCAGCATCAAGGCCACCACGGCTGCGGCGCCAATGGTTATACCCGGCGATCACGCTCCACCGTTGACCGACGGGTTCCACATCGCGCAGTTTACGCCCCCCTCACCGGCGCAAGAGCCGCGCGGCGAGCACCCGATACGCCTGGTGGTACTGCATGCGGTTGCCGGGCCGGTCGCCACAACCCTGGCGCAGATGACCGGCCCGGGCGCCCGGTTCGCAACCCACTACGTCGTCGGCATCGCGGGGAACATCTACCAGCTTGTGGAGGAGGATCAGGCGGCGCGGCACGCGGGTGTCGTGGACCTCAACGGCCGGCGGTTGAACGTGGACGCCATCAGCATCGGGATTGCCCTGGAACGCCCCGAGGGGTGGCCGGCACGGTCCGCCGGCAGCACCGACATGCAGGCGCAGGCCCTGCGCTGGCTGCTGGGCAACCTGGGGCGACGCTATCGCTTGCGTGGGGAGGCATTGCTACGCTGGGGCAGCCTGGCGGGCAGCAATGAGAGTGTGCTTGATGGGCTGCCCCTGGCGGCGCTGCGGGAGGCGCTTGACCGGCGCGAGGGGTGAGGAGGATTTTGGATTTTGGGATTGGGGATTTAGTGGTGTATCCGGCAAGTTCTCGAACGGGAGGGTCCGGGAGGGCTTTGCCCTCCCAGCAACCCGCCTCCCAGCCCTTTCGTGTAACGTGACGTGCCGGATGCACCATTTAGGAGTGCTGCGGGGGTCGCGGAGAATGGGCGCCTGGCACGGCCCCGGGCATTTCCCGGCCCGCGCTGCGGCAACGATCGGACGAAGCGGCGCCCCGACAAGCAAGGACGTGCCAGAGGACCGAGAGGGAGCCGGAGGCAACTTCCAGAAGCGCGCAGGACGTCGCATCAACCGGGCCGGTCAGGGGGTCAGCGCTTCGCGACCCCGGCTGCGCCAGAGGCGCGCGATCAGGCGGCGGCGCTGACGCCGGGCCGCGCGGCTCCGGTAGAACGGATCGCTGGCGCGTAGTTCGTTACGGATGCGCAGGCTGCGCCCGGTGAACAACCCCCCAACAAACGCCGACAGATCGCTCAGCGAGGCCATCTTATCGGCCACCACCAGCACCCAGCCCTCGCGGGTGGTGGGGCGGGGGCCAAACGGGTACATATGGCTCACGATGGCTTCGGAGACGGCCTCTGGCTCGCCCATCTCGGCGGCGACGCGGGCAGCGATCGCCCCGTGGGTCGTCAGCGTGCCGAGACGCGAGTCCAGGTCGTGCAGCACTGCCGCGCGCACGGCGGTGCGGCGGTCGGCGCCCATCCAGGGGGCGAGCATGTAGGAGTAGCGGGCGACGCGGAGCAAATGATCGAGCTTCGGAACACTGTGATGAATATGCTGGCGCGTTTCACTTACACGGGGGTGGGCAAGCAGATCGGCGATGATAGACTGGTCCATTCCTCAACAACCCTCCAGTAACCTCCGGTCTTGCGCAGCGTGCGGTACTCTCGACACCGAGAGCGTCACAATCGCCGTTGATCGCGTATGAGCCCACTGGCGCCAGGCTCTTAGACGTTATACTTCCTGCGGAAGTTGCAGCGCAATTGTACCATAGGTCCTGAGTTTCGATAGTCCTGAATCTGAACGTGGGGAGACCCGGTGTCCCCGCTCCCCTGCCTCCACACGGGGACACCCGGTGTTCCCGCTCCTGGCCGCGACGACGGTGGAAGATGGCAGTGATCCTGTGAGAGCTTCTCCCCCCGAAAGGGGGGATCAGGCCCCCTTGCCCCTCACGGTGGCGGATGGTACGGTATTAACGTGACTACTCCGGCTACATGCTTCCCAGCCGAGCCTGTGGCAGGGAAAGTCTGCCCTCCCCGAAAAACTATCTTCTCACCCTGTCAGGGCCGCAAGCGTAGCTTGCAAAGCATGTAGCATCGTGTACCGTGCCTTACGTGTCGGGAGGATATACGATGGGTTGGCTTGACTTTCTCTTCGGGCGCAAGAACGAACGCTCCGCCCCTCAGCCGGCCAGCGGGCGCGTCTCCTTTGGCGAGGGACCGATTCGCTTCAACGGCTCGGCGTCGGCGCAGGGCCTTCCCGGCGCCGCTCCGGACGAGTACGAACTGGCCCTGCAGCGTTACCGCTACATGCTCCGCACCGCGCCACCCGAGACGATTGAGCAGGCCCACGCCGAAGCCTTTGCTCAGATGACCCCGGAGCAGCGGGCCTACGTCCTCCAGGCGCTCTCTGCCGAACTGCCCGAGGCCGAGCGGACCAGGCTCACCCCGGCCGACAGTGAGCCGCAGCCCCTGGCCCGCGTGGCGACCCGGGCCGAACTGCGCAACCCGGGTACGGTCGAGCGCGTGCTCGAAGCCGCGCCGGCCGGACCGGGCATGCTCGGCGGCGCGGGCGCGCTGGCGGGGACGCTGCTGATGAGCTTTGCTGCCGGCTTCGCCGGGAGCATGGTTGCGGCGGCGTTCTTCAACGCCGTTGGCGATCCCTTCGCCGCCGCCGGGGATATGGCCTCCGAACTGCCGATGGCCGAGGCCGACTTTGGCGATTTCGGAGGTTTCGACGGGGGCTTCGAGGAAATCTAGCATGAACGGTAGCGCAACCCTCAGTAGTCTGTGCACTACGTTTCCCGGTGTTTGTCACCCCGAGCCCTTCGACTGCGCTCAGGGTAAACTCCGCGAGGGGTCTACCGCACCAGGAGGCGGAAGATTCTTCCCCTTCGCTTCGCTCAGGGCGTCGGCTTCTTCGCTCAGCATGACAGGGCGAGCGAAATACCGGAAAACTTAATTCACAGACTACTCAGGGTTGCGCTACAGCTTTTTCCCCCGGCGGTGGTATACTGAAAGCATGACCGCCACTGCCCAGCGCGCGATCCGCCTCGTTCGGGCCGGAACGCTCCCCTACGCGACGGCCCTGGCAATGCAGCGGGACCTGGTTACCGCCCGCTCAGCCGGGCGCATTCCCGATACGCTGCTGCTACTGGAACATCCCCCCACCATCACCCTTGGCGCGCGGGCCAACCCCGCCCATGTGCTCCTGCCCCCCGACGAACTGCAACGTCGCGGCGTGGCCGTGGTCGCCAGCGATCGCGGCGGTGACGTGACCTATCACGGCCCCGGGCAACTGGTCGGCTACCCTATCCTCAAACTCTCCCAGCACGGTGGCGATCTCGGCCGCTACCTGCGCGCGCTGGAGGAGACCATTATTCGGACCCTGGCGGACTATGGCGTGGCCGGCGAGCGGGCCCCGGGGCTGACCGGGGTGTGGGTCGCGGGGGGGCAGGCCAAGATCTGCGCCATTGGCGTCCGGCTCAGCGCCTCTGGCGTCACCTCGCACGGCTTTGCGCTGAACGTCAGCACCGACCTGCGCGGCTTCGCCCAGATCGTGCCCTGCGGGATCGCCGATCGGGCGGTCACCTCGCTGGAACGCCTGCTCGGCCACGCCCCGCCCCTCGAAGCGGTGGCCACAACCCTGCTCGGGCACTTCGCGGCGGTCTTTGGCGTGGAGGTTTACCCCGCAGATGAGGTACAATTGTAGGGCAACCCGGAGGCTTGCCCTGCAGGCGCCCGGCCTCCAGGCAGAACAGGCAGGGAACCGGCTTGCCCATTCCAGCTAGAAACAGGTGCTATGGCTGAACTGATCCCCCTCTCGTCCATTGGCGTGGCTGGCGATTCCGCGCCCGCGCCGCGGTCGCGGCGCCCGGAATGGCTGAAGGCCCGCGCGCCCTCCGGCGCCAACTACGCTGATGTGCACCGGCTGATGCGCGAGAAGGGCCTGAATACGGTGTGCGAGGAGGCCCGCTGCCCCAACATCGGCGAGTGCTGGAACCACCGGACCGCGACGTTCCTGCTCCTGGGGGACATCTGCACGCGCGGCTGCCGGTACTGCGCGATCGGGAAGGGCAAGCCGCAGCCGATTGACGAGAGCGAGCCGGAACGGGTCGCCGAGTCGGTGGCCCACCTGCGGCTACGCTTCGCCGTGCTCACCTCGGTCAACCGCGATGACGCGCCCGATGGGGGCGCGCACATTTTCGCCCGCACCATTACTCTGATCCGCGAGCGGGTGCCCGAGTGTAAGGTCGAAGTGCTCATCCCTGATTTCGACGGCAACTGGGACGCCCTCCAGATGGTGCTGGACGCCCGTCCCGACGTGCTGAACCACAATATCGAGACCGTGCCGCGGCTCTTCCGGCGCTTCCGCCCCCGCGCCCGCTTCGAGCAGAGCCTGGAACTGCTGGCCCGCGCCCGGGCCTTCGACCCGCATCTGGTGACGAAAAGTGGAATGATGGTCGGCGCTGGCGAGACCAATGCCGAGGTGCTTGAGGTGCTCGATGCCCTGCGCGCGGTTGATGTCAACGTGGTGACCATCGGGCAGTACCTGGCCCCCGACGCGAGCTACTGGCCGGTGGATCGCTACGTGACGCCGGAGGAGTTCGCCCACTTTCGGGCCGAGGGGCTGCGGCGCGGCTTTCGCCACGTGGAGAGCGGCCCCCTGGTGCGTTCGAGCTACCATGCCCATCTGCACGTTGGAGCCGTGCAGCATTGAGACATTTCTCGGACACATTATCCTATTATCATCTTTCTGGGAGGGCAAAGCCCTCCCATTTTCTCGTTGTATTAGTGGACGGGCAGCCGGTTGGAGGGAGATGGGGAAACCGGGTTTCCCCATCTCCCTGCCCACCGGAGGGCTTTGGCGTCTCCCGGGGAAACCGGGTTTTCCCGCCCCTGACGGTTGCGGCGAAAAACCTTTCGCCCCGCGAAGCGCCGGCGCCCCCAACGCCGGTTGGCGAGGGATGGGGAAACGGGCTTTCCCCGTTCCCCGGCCCGCTGAAAGCGCATCTCACTGGGAAGAAGATCCATGCTCCAACCCATGCCACACGCACTCAGAGCGTTTACCCTCATCGCTCTGGTCCTGCTCCTGCTCGTCTCGATAGGGCCGGCCCGCGCCGACGAACAGGATGAGGCGCCGCCGGTTGCGCCGGTCGAGCAACTCATTGTACGCTTTCCACCCTCCGACGACGCTGCCCGGCAGGCCGTCCCCGGTCCGTTGCAGGCCACCGGGCAGCTCAGCGCCCTGGCCGCAACCCCCCTGGAATATGTGCGGACCCTGGCCGATGGCGCGCACGTGCTGCGCCTGCCCGAGCCGCTCCCCATCGAGGAGGCCCAACGCCTGGCAGCGCGCCTGGCTGCCGTGTCGGGAGCGGAGTACGTCGAACCGGACCTGGTCTTCTTCCCGGCCGTGGTTCCAGGCGATCCGCTGTACGGCGGCGCGCAGTGGAACCTTCAGGCAGTAACCAGCGCCAGGTACGGCGCCAACTTCCCCGAGGCCTGGATGATTACCACCGGCAGTCCGGCGGTTATTGGCGCCATCCTCGATACCGGCGGCCTGCTTACGCACGAGGATCTGGCCGGGCGCACCCCGACGGGCAACCCCGGCTACGACTTTATTTCGACCCTCTTCAACGCCAATGACGGCGATGGGCGCGACCCCGACCCCCGTGATCCGGGCGACTGGATTAGCTCAACTGAGACGAACAGCGGCTGCCCGGTATCCCCGAGTAGCTGGCATGGCTCGCACGTGGCGGGCATTTTCGGCGCCCGGGCCAACAATGAACGCGGGATCGCTGGCGCCGCCTGGGATGTGCCGATGCTCGTGGTGCGCGTGCTGGGTAAATGCGGTGGCAGCCTGAGCGACGTCGCCGACGCCATCCGCTGGGCCGCCGGTCTGTCGGTGCCGGGTGTGCCGAACAACCCCACCCCGGCCCGGGTGCTCAATCTGAGCCTCGGCGCCTCGGGCAGCGCGTGCCCGGTTACAATGCAGAACGCCATCAACGCCGTGAACCAGAACGGCGCGATTGTGGTTGTCGCAGCCGGGAACGCCAACACGTCGGCCTCGAATATGACCCCTGCCAATTGCGCCGGAGCAGTGGTCGTGGCCGCCTCGACGCTCTCCGGCGACCGGGCGTCGTACAGCAACTTCGGCCCGCTGGTCACCCTTGCCGCGCCGGGCGGCGACAGCGCCGCCGCGGTAGTTTCGACGGTCAACAGCAGCGCGACCGCGCCATCACCGACCGGTGACAGCTACGTCGGCTACCGTGGCACGAGCATGGCCACGCCCCACGTGGCGGGGGCAATCAGCCTCATGCTCTCGGCCAATCCCGGCTTGAGCCGGGCCGAGGCGCTGGAGATCCTGCGAAACACGGTCACACCCTTTCCCGCTGGCAGCGGGTGCATCGACCGCTGTGGCGCGGGCATTCTCAACGCTGGCGCGGCGGTCGAAGAGGCCGCCCGGCGCGTGCGTCAGCTCAGCTTCGCCGACGAACCGCGGGTGATTGCCGAGGGGGAAGAGGTAACGGTCACCCTGGCCCTGAACCTCGCCAGCAACCGGGAGGTGTCCGTACCCTACAGCGTAGGAGGAACGGCGAGCCAGGCCGATCACACCTTGCGCCACGGCAGGGTCACCTTCGCGCCGGGACGGCGGTCGGCCACCCTGAGCCTCCGAGTCGAACGCGATGCCGAACGCGATCCCGGCGAGACGCTTACCATCACCCTCGGCGACCCTGAACGCGCGACCCTTGCCGGACCATCCAGCCTGACGATGATCATTCAGGACACTACTGCAGCGGGTCGTCTGGCGCTGAGTGCCGATAGTCTGGACTTCGGCCCGCACCGATTGGGCGCCTCCGAGACGCGGTCCGTCATGGTGGCGAACGGGGGCGGCGCGCCGATCAGCGTGACGCGGATCGACCTTGAGGGGAGCTTCGCCCGTAGCGGCGGCACGTGCCCTGCCGGGTTCCCGTTTAGCCTGGGTCCGGGAGAGAGTTGTACGCTGGTGATTGCCTTTGGGCCAAACACGATAGGGGCGCACAGCGGGCGCGCCGTGGTCGGGGTTGCGGAAGGCGAGGCCAGAAACATCACCCTGCAGGGCAGCGGGATCGAAGCGCAGGTTGTGCTGCCGATGGTGCGGCAGTAGGCGCCGCGCGGTTTCGACGCTCACCATGGGGATGAACAAGGTTCTGCCCGGGAGGGCGAAACCCTCCCGCGCGGCAGGGAATGCGTAACTGTTCACACCTGGGGTAACGGTAGAGCCTCGGAGCGAGGGCGTCTCGCGCTCGAAGCCACAACGAGGGCTGGAAGCCCTCGCTCCCAGGAGAAGTGTGAACAGTTGCGGGAACAGGGCTTGTGCAAAGTCCACGGGGCAAGCCCCACATCAACCCCTGGGGCGGCGTAGCCGCCCGGGACCCCGCCGTGGGAGACGGACTTTGCTCAAGCCCTGATTGCGGGAGCGCGCCTGATTGACAGGCGACCCTTCGTCGTGTTACCATCCACGCAAGTGTCTTGCCTAAATGTAATCGCCGGAAGGCGTCGCCGATGGACTACCCGCTGCCGCTGTGGCCGCACCTGTACCTGTACCCCCCGCTGGCGGCTATCGCGCTCTGGGTGGGGTTGACCCTGGCCGTCGCCGGGCTGAACCGGCGCGGTCCGCTGGCGGGACGCATCGCCCTGGTGGCGGCGCTGCCGCTGCTGGGGCTGGCGCACCACGAGCTGTGGGCGGTGCGGGCGGAGGCGGGGCTGACGGGGGCCTACCGGGGGTTCATCGCCGGCTCGCTGATCTGGGCCTGGCACGAACTGGCATTCTACTGCGGGGCGATCACCGGGCCGTGGCGCAAGCCCTGCCCGCCCGCGGCGCGCGGTTTTGCCCGCTTCGGCTACGCCCTGGGCACCCATCTCTACCACGAACTGGCCGTCGTCGCCGAACTGGCGCTGATGGCCTGGTTACTCTACGACGCGGTAAACTTCGTCGGTCCGCTGGTCTTCATCCTGAGCTGGGGGTTGCAGCACAGCGCCAAGCTGAACGTGCTGCTCGGCGTGCGCTGGTTGAACGTCGAGTTCTTCCCCCCGCACCTGCGCTACCTGGGCAGCTACTGGGCCCGGCGCCCTACCAACTGGTTCTTCGTGCCCTCGGTCTCGGTGGTGACGTTGCTGGCGATCATGCTCTGGCTGGCGGCGCACGCGCACCGCTTCGAAGCGGCGGGGCCGCGCCTGGCGCTGATCGCCTCGCTGGTGGCGCTGGGCGCGCTGGAACACTGGTTGCTTGGCCTGCCGGCGCGGCGCCCGGCGACCGTCGCGGCGCAGCAGCCCGTCGAATAGCGGGTTATTGTCCGTTGTTTGGGATGACGTCCGTCGCCCGAACGCTGGTTGAAGGGGTATGGGGAAACCAGGTTGCCCCGTGTTTATGTCAGTACGACCCGTTCGAGCGTAACACTGTCGAGAAACTCCTCGTCCACCACGGCGCCGCTGCCCGGCCCCTCGGGCACGCTCAGGGTGCTGTCGGGGTTGAGCGCGAAGGGGTTGCGCACGACGTCGCGCCGGAAGTAGCGCGCGCTGGCGCTGATGTCGCCGGGGAGGGTGAAGTTCGGCAGGCTGGCCAGGGCCACATTGGCGGCGCGCCCGATGCCGGTCTCCAGCATGCCCCCGCACCAGACCGGAAGACCGGCTTCGGCGGCCAGGTCGTGGATGCGGCGGGCCGCGGTCAGCCCGCCGACGCGGCTGGGTTTGATATTGATCACCCCACAGGCGCGCAACTCAATCGCCCAGCGGGCATGCTCCGGCGAGACGATGCTCTCGTCCAGGCAAAGCGGCGTGCGCAGGCAACGCTGGAGCTTCGCGTGGTCAATGATGTCGTCGTGGGCCAGGGGCTGCTCAATCAACAGGAGGTCGAAGGCGTCGAGTTGCGCCAGGTGATCGGCATCATCGAGGGTGTAGATGCTGTTGGCATCCACCTGGAGGCGCAGGTCGGGCCAACGCTCGCGGACGGCGCGGGTCGGCTCGATGTCCCACCCTGGCTTGATCTTGAGCTTGACGCGCCGGTAGCCGGCTTCGAGGTAGCCGGCGACGACACGGAGCAGGGTGTCAATGTCGGGCTGCACGCCCACGCTCACGCCGACGTCCACTCGGTTACGAGCGCCGCCGAGCATGGCGCTGAGGCTGCGACCCTCCAGGCGCGCCATCAGGTCCCAGACGGCGAACTCGAAGGCCGAGCGGGCCATGCGGTTGCCGCGCACGCGGGCGAAGAGGGCGTCCACATCCTCGGGGCGACGCAACTCGGCCTCGAGGAGCATGGGGGCCAGGATCTCGCGCCCGATGACCCAGGCGGTGCTCTGGGTCTCTTCGTTGTACCAGGGGCCAACACCGACCGGCGCCTCCCCCCAACCGACGCTGCCTTCGGCCTCTACGCGCGCGATCACCGAGTGATTGGCCAGTTCGCGCCAGCCACTGGTCTCGAAGGGCGTGATATATGGCAGTTCGATCCGTCTGAGTTCGATCCGTTCGATACGCATGGTTCACACCTGTGTCACCATCTTGAAGAGCGCGGGGAGGCAGAGCCTCCCCGCACCCCTCCACCGCGCCCATCCCATCACCTGACCTCCAGCAACTCGATTTCAAATACCAGGGTGGCGCCGGGAGGCACCTTGCCCCCGCCGGCGCCCTGATCGCCATAGGCCAGTGCCGGCGGCACGACAAGCTGGCGCAGCCCGCCCACGCGCATCCCGGCGATGCCCTCCTCCCAGCCCGGGATCACCTTGCCATCGCCCAGGCGAAACTCAAACGGTTTCTGGCGCGCCAGGGGCCGGGTGGGGAGCAGGGAGGTCTCGAAGCGCGTACCGTCGTTGAGCCAGCCAGTGTAGTGTACCACCACCGTCGCGCCGGGCCGCGCCTCGGCGCCCGTGCCCGTCTCCAGATCGGCGTACTTCAGGCCGCTCGGGGTGGTCACGTAGGCCGAGGCGTCGAGTTCTTTCGGGGCGGCGGGCGGATTGCGGCGGATGTCCACCAACTCAACATCAAAGGTCAGCGTGGCGTTCGGCGGAATGACCCCCCCGGCGCCTCGGGCGCCGTAGGCCAGTTCCGGGGGGATGATCAGGCGCGCCTTGCCGCCCCGGCGCATCAGTGCGATGCCTTCGTCCCACCCGGGGATGACCGCGCCCGCGCCGAGGACGAACTGCAACGGATCGTCGCGCAGGTAGGAATTGTCGAACTCGGTCCCGTCGGCCAGGGCGCCACGATAGTGCACATCAACCACATCGCCGGGACGGGGATGCGGCCCAACTCCGGGTTCCAGTTCAATAAAGGTCAGGCCGCTGGGGGTAACCGTCGGCGGCGCGGCGGGACGGCGCTCAGCGACAGGGCTTGGCGCGACCGCCGGGGCCTGCGCGCCACAGGCGCCCAGGAGCACCAGGGCCAGGAGAATGGCAGAAGCTGTGAGCGGATGCAGATGGGGGAAGCACTTCATACAGATACCAGACGGTCATACGCTTGGCCCACAACGCCGCGATGAAAACTGGCCCCCGTACGGCCGCAGCGCGCTGCGCCCGTACGGGCGCAGCGCACTGCGGCCCTAGCCGCCTATTTTCACCTCAGGGGAAGCGCACGTATTGCGGGCCGAGGCTTGCTCTTTTTCCGGTTGGGGCGAACGATTTTTCGCCCCGACCGGGCTCTCGTCACCCTCTCGTTCCATGACCGGCCCGGGCCAGGGGCAGATGGACGCGCCAGGAGGTTTCGAGCAGGTCGATCTGGAACAAACGGGGCCAGAACTTGCCGGTCACGAAGAGCCGTCCGCCGGCGGCGTCGTAGGCGATGCCGTTGAGCACCTCGGGCGGCGAGGGGCCATACTCCGCGGGCGGCAGCAACGCGCGCAACTGGCTCAGATCCACATAGGCAAGCACCTGCCCCGTTGCCGGATCGATCCTGGCGATCCGATCCGACTGCCAGATATTGGCGAGGACCGCGCCGTTCACGTACTCCAGTTCATTGAGCCAGGTCACCGGGCCGCGGTCATCACGCACCTCCACCTGGCCGGTGATGGCGAGCTCGCCGGTACGGGCGGTGGCCTCGGGGTCAACAAAGTAGAGGTTGGCCGTGCCATCGCTCATAATCAGCCGGGCGCCGTCGAAGGTCAACCCCCAACCCTCGACGGGCATGGCGCGGCCCGCCGGCGGGTAGGTGAAGGTTCCCACGCGACTGAAGGCCCCTCCAGCGTAGGTGTAGATGAAACCCACCCCGCTGCGCCAGGTCAACTGGAAGATGCGCTCCCCAACAACGGCGATCCCCTCGCCAAAGTACTCGCGTTCCAGGTTGAAGATCGCCGTAACCTGCCCGGTGGCGAGATCGACCTTGCGCAGCGACGAGGCGCCATTCAGGCCGGTGCCCTCGTAGAAACTGGCATCGTCGAGGTAGACCAGACCCTGGGTGAAGGCCCGGGGATCGTGCGGGTAACTCCGCGCGACGCGGGCGGTGACGAGCGGCGCGGCTTCCGCGACGGGGTTCGGCGAAGCGAGTGGCGACGGTGCGCTGGTAGGGGCGGGGT
>JAOACN010000552.1 GCA_026417815.1 Chloroflexaceae bacterium
GGCGCACGCCCTACATCGCCGCGGGGTTGCTGCTCTGCGTGGGCGGCTCGATGCTCACCCCCCTTGCCGCGCTGGCGATGGACGCCAATTTCTGGCCCGGCCTGGCCTTTGCCTTTGTCGCCTTTCTGATCTGGGGCATCGGCTACAACCTGGCCGTGGTCTCCTACCTCTCCCTTGCCAGCGATATGTCCAACGAGGGGCAACGCTCCCGAACCATCGCGGTGATGTGGTTCATGATGATTACCGCGGTGATCGCCACGGCGATCATCACCGGGCGGGCATTGGAGCATTACGACCCCGAACTGCTGGTGCGCGTCTTCTTCGCCGCCGGCGGCATCGCCCTGACCCTGGGCTTCCTGGGGCTGATCGGCCTGGAGCCGCGGGGGCAGGTGGCCCGCGGGGGCGAGCGCCATAGTCCGCGCGAGGCGATCGGAGCGGTGGTCAGCAATCCCCAGGCGCGGGCCTTCTTCGTCTACCTGACCCTCCTCCTGGCGGCCATTCTCGGCCAGGACGTGTTGCTGGAGCCGTTTGGCGCCAAAGCTTTCGGTATGAGCGTGCGCCAGACGACCCAGTTGACCGCGGTGTGGGGCGGGGCGACGTTGCTGGCCCTGCTGCTCTATGGCTTCGTGTTGAGCCGCTTCCTCAGCAAAAAAGCCGGGGCCACCCTGGGGGCCTCGCTGGCGGCGCTGGGCTTCTTCACCATCACCCTGAGCGGCATGCTGCACGTCGAGGCGCTCTTCGTGCCAGGGATCGCCATTCTGGGCTTCGGCACGGGTATTGCCACCACCACCAATCTGGCGCTGATGCTCGATATGACCACGCCCGCCAACGCCGGGTTGTTTATCGGCGCCTGGGGCATGGCCGATGCCGCGGCGCGGGGGACGGGCAACTTCCTGGCCAGTGTGGTGCGCGACATCGCCACCGCCGTCCTCGCCAATCCCGTCGCCGGGTACGGCGTGGTCTTCCTGCTCGAGGGGCTGATCCTCTGCGTTACCCTGGTGCTGCTGCGGCAGATTGATCCCGCCACCTTCCGGGGTGAGCAGGAGGTCTCACTGTCCGAACTGATCGCCGTTGCCGGCGATGCCTAGCGGCTTACCACAGTGGTTTTGCGGGGCGCCAGCGCAATGGTAGATTGCGGATTGGCACGCGGCGCATCCGGGGCGGTGGCGCCGGTGGAAGGGGTGATTGCCGTGGAGGGCGCCCCGCCCGCGGGCGCCTGATGACCGATGTTCTGGCGGGGGTAAAGCGATGCAAGACACGACCGAACGCAACGCCGAGAAGCTGAATCTGCCGCGAACCTTCAAGATCGGATCGTTCCACGTCGGCTCCGCCTTTTCCGACATGCTGACCTCGGCTGTCTGGAACCGGGTGCTGATCAGCGATCTGGGGGTGCTCGCCACGCCGGTGGCCCTGCTGTCGGCGCTACGCTACCTGCTGGCCCCGCTCAGCATCTGGGCCGGCAATCGATCCGACAGCCATCCCCTCTTCGGGCGCCACCGCACGCCGTACATCTGGACCGGACGGGCGCTGATGGTGGTTGGCCTGCTGCTCACGCCCCTGGCTACCTTGCAGATTGCCGAAGACGCAGCCTCCCTCGCGGGGTGGGTCCTGGCCACGCTGGCCTTTCTCATCTACGGCATCGGCACGCTGATCTCGGGCAGCCCGTTTATGGCGCTGATCCGCGATCGCACCCCGCCGAGCAAGCGCGGCCAGGCGTTGAGCATCGCCCAGATTATGCTCCTGGTGGCCTCGGTGATCGTGCCGGGGATCTACGCCGCGGTGATGAAGCATTACAGCCC
>JAOACN010000565.1 GCA_026417815.1 Chloroflexaceae bacterium
ACCATCGGTTTGGGTGTGCTCTCGGCGCCTTCGCGCAGGCGCATGCCGAAACCGCCGCAAAACAGGACCACTTTCATTGACTCCTCCAGGGGTAGTCAGGGCCGAAGGATTGGCTGCGCCAATCCTTCGGCGTTACGGGACGGGGGCCGGCACCGCGCTGCCCGGGTCGGGCCTGGGCCTTGCGGGACGGGGGCCGACCCATCACAGCCGCTCGGACGCAGCACTATGCCCGCAGCGCCGCGGCGAAATGCGCCGTCTGCTCGGCCCGTAGCCGGTCGGCCAGCCGCCCGGGGGGCAAGATCACATCGGCGTAGCTGATGGCCTGGTCGCGGGCGATGTCGCGGGTGAGTCGGCAGCCCTCGGCCAGACCCATGGGAAGCAGGTTCTCGGCGATGCTTACGTCGGCATTCTCGATGACCCCGTAGCACGTGAAGCCGCCGATGCCGTCGAGCACCTCCCCTGCTCGCAGATCGCGCTTGGCGATGGTGATCACGTCGCAGCACGGCGCGCCGATGGGCGTCACCGTCGGGTCGTGGAACAGCACGGCGCGGGCGACGCTCAGCGGCAGTTGCAGGTGCGGCAGGTGGTAGGGGGTGTAGAAGACGTACAGCGGCCCGTCGCCCATCTTGAAATAGCTCATGTACTGGGCCTTGACAGGCTCGTCGTTGTAGCCGACGACAAACGCGCCGGTTCCCGGCTCGGCGCCGAGGGCGTAATCTACCAGGCCCCCCTGGAGCAACTGCTCCGGGGTGAAGTGGTTGATGATCTCCTTGACGTGGGCGCAGCGGGGGCCGAACATGCCCCGTTTCCCAACCCGAAAGCCGGTGGCGTTGGCCAGAATGGTGGCCTCCATGGCCAGTTTGGTGCCGTCGGCAAACGAGGTGATCATCGGAGGTTTCTGCCCGACGCGCTCGGCAAAGGCGCGCTGGGTCTCCGGCGTGCGGTAGGGGTCGATGAAGCCCTTGAGGTTGCCGGCCAGCACCGGGTGGTAGCCGATGCTCTTGACGAACCGGTACAGGTTCATCGCCACGCCGGGCTCATCGCCGTCGGTGTCGGTAATGACCACGCCGGCCCGGTCGGCGTAGACCTTGAGGATCGGCCCGATCGTCGCATCCAGTTCGGCGTTCATCAAGATGACGTGCTTTCCGTGCTGGATGGCCTCCAGGGCGCTGTGCGCGCCAAACTCGATCTGGCCAGTGGCCTCGATCACCGCTTCGATGCCCTCGGCCTGGCAGAGCAGCAGGGCATCATCAGTTACGGCATACGTCCCATCGGCGATGGCCGCTTCGAGTTGGGCCACTGTCTCAACTCGGCGCGTTTCGGTCACTCCCGCCTCGCGGTAGGCGCGCTCGGCCTCGGCGAGGGTGCGGTTGGCAATCGCCACAAGGCGCATCCCGGGGAAGGCGCTGATGATTTCCAGCGCCAGGCCGCGCCCCATATAGCCCGCCCCGATCAGCGCCACGCGCACGGGATTGCCCTCCTGGCGGCGGCGCTCGAGGGCGGTGTCAACAATCACCATACGTTCACCTCACAAGGAATGGTCCTGCCAGTTGGCGTCAGCCGCGGAGATGACGCTCACCGGCAGC
>JAOACN010000595.1 GCA_026417815.1 Chloroflexaceae bacterium
GAACCCTGTTCTCCTCGCCCCGCCTCTGTCTTGCCTGCCCGCAGGGCTTCAGGCGGCCATCATCGGGCTGCGGGTGGCCATGCTGCGCAGCCGCGCGATCCGCTCCGCCGTGTCGGGGTGGGTGCGGAACAGACCGGCCAGCCCGCCCACCAGGGGGTTGACGATATACAGGTGGGAGGTGGCGGGGCTGGTCTCCATCGGCAGGCGCCCTGCGGCCCACTCCAGCTTCTCCAGGGCGCTGGCCAGGGGCAGCGGATCGCCGAGGATGCGGGCCCCGCCAGCGTCGGCCAGGTACTCGCGCGAGCGCGAGATGGCCATTTGAATGATCACTGCGGCGATGGGCGCGAGGATCATCATCAGGATGCCGCCGACCATCTCGGCGATGCCGCCGCCATCGTCTTCATCGCTCTGCCCGGTGAGACCGGCGAACATCATGCCCCACATCGCCATATCGGCCAGCATCGTGATGGCGCCGGCAATGGTTGCGGCGATGCTGGAGACCAGCGTATCGCGATGCTTGATGTGGGCCAGTTCGTGGGCGATGACCCCGGCCAGTTCGTCGCGGGTAAGCAGGCGCGCGATGCCGGTGGTCACCGCGACCGCGCCATTGGCGGGGTTGCGGCCCGTGGCGAAGGCGTTGGGCGTCTCGCTCTCGATGATGTAGACCCGCGGCTTGGGAATGCCCGCCCGGAGAGAGAGCACCTCGACCATCTCATGCAGTTCCGGCGCCTCCGCCGCGGTGACCTCGCGGGCGCCGCTCATCCGCAACGCCAGTTTGTCGGAGAACCACCACGCGCCCATGTTCATCGCCACGGCGATGACCAGGGCGATAATCATTCCTGCCTGCCCGCCCAGGGCGCCGCCAATGACAATGAACAGCGCCGTCAGGCCAGCCAGCAGAATAGTCGTCTTAAACGTGTTCCAGATTTGCATGGCATCACTCCAGAGCATCGGTGCGAACAGCAGTCCATGACCGTAACGAACCTTCGTCTCGGCAGCGGGGCGGAGGCCACGGGCGCCACACGTTTCCCCCTGCCGATAAGGTGCGGCGTCGCCGGGCCGCACCGGAAAGGGAGGCCTGCCAAGGGGCGCAACCCCTCCGAGCCCCCCTGAAGGGAGAAGTCACGTTGTACCACTGGTTATACCTGATGCCTGTGAGGGGCAAAAGAGCGCTGCTACCCCTATGCTGGGGGAAGAATCTCACCCGCTGGGCATTCTTGTAGGGGCAACCTTCCAGGTTTCCCCCACAGGAAGAGGAACCCGGTTGACCCCATAGCTCTCATCGTAAGTGGAACGGGGCGACCGGCCCCTCAGAGCATATCCGGCGGGGGAACCAGACCGCGCTGCACGGCGACGATGGCCGCCTGGGTGCGATTACTCACGCCGAGCTTCTGGAAGATCTCGCTCAGGCGATTGCCGACGGTCTTTTCGGACAGGCTCAGTTTGAGGGCGATGGCGCGATTATCGTCGCCCTGGGCCACCAGGGCCAGAATGTCGCGCTCGCGGGGGGTGAGGAGATCGGCGGAGACGGGGGTCGTATCGCCGCGCCGGAGCAGGTCGAGCACGCGGGCGGCGGCGCTGCCGGCCAGGGTGGCCTCGCCGCGATGGACCACCTGGATGGCTTCGATCAACTCGCTGGAGTCGGCGTCTTTGAGCAAATAGGCATTCGCGCCGGCCCGCAGGGCTTCGAGCACCGTGCGCTCGTCACGATGCATTGTCAGCACCACGGTGCGGGTCTGCGGGCTGACGGCAGCAATCTGCCGCGCTGCCTCGATGCCGGTGATGCCGGGCATGGAGATGTCAAGGAGGGCAATGTCGGGCCGGTGCTGGCGGGCCTGGGCCACCGCGGCAAGACCATCGCTCACTTCGGCCACCACCGTGAAGCCGCCCTTGCGCTCCAGCAACTCGCGCAACCCCTGGCGGAACATGGTGTGGTCATCGGCAATAAGAATGGTGATCTGCTCGCTACGCATGGTCATAACCAGGTCCTCACCGGCTCGCTCTGGAATGGCGCATCACTCTATGACGCATTGCAGGATGCCGACAGGATCCTCGCGTAATCCGCCGAAACCGATAGATGTTTCCTGAATAATGATACCACCAGTGCCGCTGTGCCGTGAACCGAAGAATCGGGTGTGACGAAACGTTCTGCACGTTCCCCTTCGCCCGGCGGCTGAAGCCGCGGGCTAACGTCCTGCGAAGCCGGCCTGCGCCGGCTTCAGCAGGCTACGGAGGTAGCCTTCGCAAGGCTAGTCGGCGCCTTCAGGCTCCCGGCGGGCCGGTGGGCCGCGGCACGTGCAGAGCTTTTCGTTACACCCCGAAGAACCCCTCTTTCGGAGGGGAGGGGCCGGGAGATCGAAGCTCTCCCGAGAACCTTTTTCAGCATCGGCGGAACCACGACAATCCTTCGTCTCGGCGGAACACAGGGGCAGGTCACCGCACCATGTACGTGTTCAGAGGTGGGGTAACCCCGCAGACCCGGGAGTGAGGGTCTCCCTCCCTCGTCAGGGTTCGAGGGCAAGATACCCTCGCTCCCAGGG
>JAOACN010000608.1 GCA_026417815.1 Chloroflexaceae bacterium
GCCCCGCCCAGGGCGGCGCCGCGCGAGGTAAAGGCTCCGCTGCCCGCCCCCGGCGGGGCGCTGATGGTGCTGAACATATCTTCCCACTGCTCGCGGGCGACGCGGACGGGGCTGCTCAACAGCGCCCAGGTGCGCGTGGCCCGATCGACCGACACGCTGCCGGGCAAGAGCGCGGTGAGGGTAATGAGCGCGGCGCAGACCAGCGTCGCCGACCAGAGCACGTGCAGCGCCAGCAGATCGGGGTACTCAATCTGCCAGGTCTCCCAGAAGGCCTGGCGCTGCCGCACGTTCTGATACGCCAGCAGCAGCAACGCGGCCCCCAGGAAAACGAAGAAGGCCGTCGTCGGCTTGGGTTGCACATAGGCGTAGTTGACCAGGGCGATGGTGGCGTTCATAATGATCGGGCGCCAGACCTGTCCCTCGCGCAGTACGGCCCAGGCCGTGCCGTAGGCCAGGCCCCAGCAGAGCAGGCAGAGGGCCAGCACGTAGAGGGCAATGTCCTCGCCGCGCCCGCCTGAACTGAGGACGCGCGCCCAGATCAGCCCGCGAATGAGCAGATCGGTGGCCCGATCGCGCCAGGTAAGCAGGCGCTCGTCGAGCAGGGGAGCCAGGGCGTGCACGACCCAGGTGAGCGCCAGGACCGCGCTGAGGAGATGGGCAAGCCAGCGGGGCAGCCAGCGCAGCCCGGCGAAGATGACCCCGCACAGCAGGCCAACGAGGGCCATGGATCGCAGCGCCTCCAGCCCGGGCGCCCAACCCGACACCGAGAGCGCGTACACCACCGAGCCCGTCATCAGCAGGATCAGCAACGCGCCGGTGAGCAGCGCGCCCAGGGCGCGCGCCGGGCCTGGCGCGGGGGATGGGTAGGTGGATGATCTGGCCGCCATAGGTGATCTGCGGCGTCCGCGCCCCTATCTTAGCGGCGCGGCGCGTCGAAGGTAAACAGGCGCTCCGCATTCGCCCACACCTGAGCGGCCACAGAGGTCAGGGGCTCTTCGCGCAGGGCGGCGAGCCGCTCGGCCACCAGCCGCACATAGGCGGGTTCGTTGCGCTGGCCGCGGTAGGGGTTGGGAGATAGATAGGGGCTGTCGGTTTCGGTCAGCAGCATATCGAGCGGCGCCTGCCGGGCGACCTCGTGCAGGGCGGTGGCTTTGGCGTAGGTCAGGGTTCCGGTGAACGAGAGCATGAAGCCGATGTCCAGGCAGGCCCGCGCGTAGGCCCGGTCGCCGGAGAAGGCGTGCATCACCCCCCTGTGGCCGCGGGCCGCATCGGCGAGGATCCGCAACGTGTCGGCCTGCGCGTCGCGGCTGTGGATCACCACCGGCAACCCCAGGTCGCGGGCGAGGGTAAGCTGGGCGCGAAAGACCTCCTCCTGGGTCGCGGGGGGAACCCGCATCCAGTAGTAGTCCAGGCCGATTTCGCCGATGGCAACCACCTTCGGATGCGCGGCCAGGGCGCGCACCTGCTCCAGGTAGTCGGGCGGGGCCTCGTGGATGTGATTGGGTTGCAGGCCAACCACGGCGTAGATGGCGGAATGGCCTTCGGCCAGATCCACCGCGGCGCGGGAGGAGGGCAGGTCGTAGCCGATTTCGATCATTCGGGCCACGCCAGCGGCCCGGGCGCGGGCGATCACCGCCTCGCGGTCCTCGTCGAACTGGCTCATCGCCAGGTGGGCGTGCGTATCAATGAACCGTGGCGCGTCACTCATAGCGCCGGCATTGTAGCACATCGGGGCGCGCTCCGCCGGGGGAAGGGGAATGGAATCCCGGCGTTCCCTACGTTCCTGGGAGGGCTTCGCCCTCGCCAACCCTCCCCAGGAAAAAAGAGAGTCTACTTGGGAGGGGGCAGCCCTCCCAAACCCTCCCTTCTGGAAGGGGGATGGGAAGACGGCGCCCCGCCCTCCGCGCCTGCTGGCAGGGGCGCGGGGAAAGCCGGTTGCCCCGCCTCCCTGCATCCCGCCCCGGGCGGGCCGCGCCCTCCACGCCTGCCGGCAGGGGCGCGGGGAAAGCCGGTTGCCCCGCCTCCCTGCATCCTGCCCCGGGCGAGCCCCGCCCTCCGCGCCTGCCGGCAGGGAGGCGGGGAAAGCCGGTTGCCCCGCCTCCCCGCATCCCGCCCCGGGCGGGCCGCGCCCTCCACGCCTGCCGGCAGGGGCGTGGGGAAACCTGGTTTCCCCACATCCTCCAACCGGCTATGAGAAAGCATCTATGCAAGTAGAGAAAGCGCGGAAGCGTTGTACAATGAAGGGCAAATTAGCGAAGCCGGCGACAGCATAAACCTGCGACAAGCGTAGGATTCAGGAAGGTAACGGGAATGGCCCGTCGAAACGGTAGCCAGGAGTTCGCGGTGATCGGCCTGGGGCGCTTCGGCAGCGCCGTGGCCCTCAACCTCATCGAGCGCGGCTACACGGGGTTGGGGATTGACCGCGACCCCGAGATCGTTCAAAAACTGGCCGACCGCATCACCCAGATCGTGGCCCTGGACTCCACCAACGAAGATGCCCTGCGCGCGGTGGACATCACATCGTTCGAGACCGTAGTGGTGGCAATCGGCACGCACTTTGAAAACAATCTGATGACCACCGTGACGCTAAAGAGCATGGGCGTGAACCGGGTGGTCTGCAAGGCGGTAAGCGAGCGCCAGCAGCAGATCCTGCTGCGCGTCGGCGCGGACCAGGTGGTGTTGCCCGAACACGAGGCGGGCGCCCGATTGGCCTGGCGCCTGGCCGAGCCGCGGGTGCTCGATCATCTCGACCTGGGGTCGGGCTTCAGCGTGGCCGAGGTGCGCGTGCCAAACTGGCTGGTGGGCCAGTCGTTGATGACCAGCGGGCTGCGGAAACGTTTCGGCATCAACGTGCTGGCGATCAAACGCGGCCCGCAGATGTTCGTCACCCCCTCCGCCGACATGGTCTTCGCCCGCGACGACATGATCCTGGTGATCGGTTCCGATCAGTCCATCAGCAGCTTTTGCAACCAGGCCAGATAAATGCGGATCGCTCCTGATCAACTGGCCCGGTCGGGACGCGCTCCGACCGGCGCAACCCGGCGCCCGCTGCCCCCGGCGCCGCGCATTGTGGGCGGACTGGCCTTGCTGGTCACCCTGGGCACCCTCTTGCTGATGCTGCCGATTTCGGGCCGCGAACACTCCCTGGCCTGGAACGACGCCCTCTTTACCGCCGTGTCGGCCCTGAGCGTCACCGGACTGTCCACCATCACCGTGTCGCAGGAGCTTTCGCTGGTGGGCCAGATCCTGCTCCTGACCGGCATTCAGATCGGCGGCGTCGGGTTCATGGTCGTGGCAGTGGTGATCATGCGGCTGCTGGGACGGCGCATCGGCATGACCGAACGGATGGCGCTGAGCGACTCGCTGGGCCTGCTCTCACCCGCGGCGATCGTTTCGCTCACCAAGCGCGTGCTGGCCACCGTGCTGGCGTTCGAGAGCCTGGGGGCGCTGCTGCTCTACCTGCACTGGCGCACCGACGAGCGCCTCAGCGAGGGCCAGGCGTTCTTCTTCGCCATTTTCCACGCCGTCTCGGCCTTCTGCAACGCCGGTTTCGATCTCTTTACCGGCACTCCCGGCTTCCCCGAGGGTATTCCCCGCGATAATCTCACCCTGGCGATCATGGGCACGCTGATCTTTTTCGGTGGACTGGGCATTCCCGTCATCGCCGACCTGCTGACCTATTACCGCGAGCGGCGGCTCTCGCTGCATACGCGCCTCACGCTGATCGTGGTCTCCTTTTTGGTGGTGAGCGGCACGCTGGGCTTCTGGGTGGCCGAGATTCGCGGCGGGGGCGCGCTCGCGGGAGAGAATCCCCTCCGCGCCCTGCTGATCTGCCTGTTCCAGTCGGTTTCGGCGCGCACCGCCGGCTTCGTGGGCATTGCCCACTTCAACGAACTGACCGCTCCGAGCCAGTTGCTCATGGTCACGTTGATGTTCATCGGCTGCGCCCCCGCCTCGATGGGCGGCGGCATTACCACCGGCACGTTCGCGATTATGACCATCTCGCTGTGGAGCTACGCCCGGGGGCTGCCCACGGCCCAGTTCGGCGGGCGCTCCCTGGCCGCCGGCACCTCGCGCAAGGCGGGCGCGGTGTTGACCGTCAGTCTCCTGATCACTCTGCTTGCCTCGTGGCTGGTGGCGATGACCCACGACGCGCCCCTTGAGCCGGTGGTCTTTGAGGTGGTCTCGGCCTTCGCCACCTGTGGCCTGAGCCTGGGCCTGACCACAGAGTTGAACCTCTTCGGGCAACTGGTGATCTGCCTGGTGATGTTCTGGGGGCGCCTGGGTGCGCTGACCATCGTCGTTGCCATCGCCGGACAGCAACGCCGCACCCAGCTTGTGCAGTATCCGGAGGAGCAGATTCTGATCGGTTAGTATAAAGAAAGGCAATTCCCGTGAGTGAGAGCGTCTACGATGTGGTAATCATCGGCTCGGGGCCGGGAGGTTATGTCGCGGCCGTGCGCGCCAGCCAGCTAGGCATGCGCGTGGCGCTGGTCGAGTCAGGGC
>JAOACN010000616.1 GCA_026417815.1 Chloroflexaceae bacterium
TTCGGGCCAGGCTACCGCTGGAGCGCCACCCAGATCAACGACTACACCCTGTGCCCCTACCGCTTTGCTGCCGCGCACGTGTTGCAACTCGCCCCACGGGACGACCCCGAGGAGGGCCTGGCCCGGGCCGGGCGCGGCCGCATCTACCACGCCATCCTCGCCCGCGCCGGGGCGCGCTGGGCGCGTCTCGGCCGGCCCTTCGACGCCTCCAGCGAAGCGCAGATCCTTGCCGCCCTGAGCGCCGCTGCCGACGAAGTGCTCGACGTCGCCCCGCAGACCTACGGCTTCGAGCCCGGACCCTTCTGGGACTGGGAACGCCAGGAGGCGCGGGACACGCTTGCTCGGGCCGTGCGCCGCTGGCTGCGTGACGCGAGCGGCTGGGAGGGCTTTCGGCCCGCCGGGGTCGAAGAAGGCTTCGGACTGGGCCGGGGGCTGCCGCCCCTGCGCCTGGAGACCCCGGCGGGCCCGGCGCTGGTGGCGGGACGGATTGACCGGATCGACCAGGACGAGCAGGGGCGCCTGGCGCTGATTGACTATAAGAGCGGCAGCGATCCTGACCCGCTTGACCGAACCCTCAAAGGGCGCGACGTGCAACTGACCCTGTACATCCTGGCCGCCGAGCAACTGGCCGGACCGGGGCAGAGCGTGGCGCAGGCCGCGTTTTTGATGATCGGCAGCGGGCGGCGCAGTCGGCCCCTCACCCCCGCCGAGCGCCCCGAAGCCGAAACCGCCCTGCGTGAACGGCTCGCCGCCGCGGTCACCGGCAGCCGCGCGGGGCAGTTCCCGGTGCAACCCACCGACAGGTGCCCCCCGGCGTGCGTCTTCGCCGGCATCTGCCGGGTCAACCGCAACAAAGCGCCGCCTGCCTGACAGGGCCTGTGCAACGTCTACCTCCCACGGCGGGGTGTGAGGCGGCGTAGCCGCGAAAACCACCGAAAAAAATCGGAGTTTGGGCCTGGCCCCACGGACTTTGCGCAGGCCCGGCTTCTTGAGCGGAGCATTTGACAGACCTGACGCACCCGTGCTATCGTCGCACAAGGTAGCTTGAAACACAGTGGTGCAATCATCCAGGTTGTACAACCCCGATGGTTGCGCCCACATGGATGCCTGATGATTAAAGACCTGCAAATTGGCGTGATCGGCCCCGGCGCGATGGGCGAAGCGATCATCGGCGGGCTGCTGCGCCGGGAACTGGTGAGTCCCGAACAGATCCTGGTGAGCCATCCCCGTGAGGACCGCCGGCGCGAACTGGCGGCCCGCTACGGGGTGCACCCCAGCCACGACAACGTCGCCGCTGCCGAGTGGGGCCGGGTGGTGATCTTCGCTGTCAAACCACAGCAACTCAAGCGCGTGCTCCCGCCCCTCCGCGGCACGCTGCGCGGTGAGGACCTGGCCATCTCGGTGGTCGCCGGGGCGACCATCGCCACCTTCGCCCAGGCCCTCGAGCATCCTGCCATCGTGCGGAGCATGCCCAACACCCCGGCGATTATCGGCGAGGGTATGACCGTCTGGACAGCGGGACCCGAAGTGAGCGAGAGCCAGCGGGGCTGGGCGCGCACGGTGCTCGGCGCCCTGGGCCACGAACTGTTCGTTGACACCGAGGCCTACCTGGATATGGCCACGGCGATCAACGGCACCGGTCCGGCCTATTTCTTTCTGATGATGGAAGCGATGATTGATGCCGGCGTGCATCTGGGCCTCTCGCGGCGCATCGCCGAAGAACTGGTGCTCCAGACCATGCTCGGCTCGGTGCGCTACGCCTTGCAGAGCGGCCTGCACCCGGCCCAGTTGCGCAACGCCGTGACCTCACCGGGGGGCACCAGCGCCGCGGCCCTCGCCGAACTGGAGCGGGGGGGCATGCGCACCGTCCTCGCCGACGCCATCTGGGCCGCCTACCGGCGCTCCGTTGAACTGGGCAAGCAGCAGTAATCACCTCCCGAGCACGCCAATGATCACCTACGGTCGTCCGCGCCTGATCACCGAAGACGACAAATACTACCGCGCCTACGTCGAGAGCTTCAAGTTGCAGCGCAAGAACCAGAAAGCCATGCGCCCGCCGCGCCAGCGCGACCTCTTCGGCGCCGAGGCCGAGGCCGCATTGCGCGCCTGGCTCGCCGAGCGCCTCGAACTCGACGAGCGCCGCATTTTGGCCTACGAAGAACGACGCAACAAGCGCGGCGTGATCAAGTACCGCGAGCTTGACGCCCTGCACCTCGCCGAGCGCAGCGCATGGGTCTTCGAGATCAAGGCCAGTCGTACCGCCAGCGCCCTGCGCCGGGCGGTCGGGCAACTGCAAGAGACCCGCGCCATCCTCAAGCTGCTCTACCCAACGGTGCGGGCGACGATCCTGCTGGTGGACACCGGGATCCCCGCCAGCGTCGAGGAGGTCGCGGCGCTGATGGCCTCCGACCGGCCACCGCCGCGCCGTCCGGAGTTGCTCAGCGAGGTTACCAGCGCCGTGCCCGAACTGCGGCTGGTCGAGAGCCTGGAGGTGGAACCCGACGCCGAGCGGATCGACGTGCTCCGCTTCGGCGTTGAGGATATTATCGCCATCGCAGGGGCAGAAAATCTGTCGCTCGACTGGGAAGCCGACGACGAAGAGCCTGAGGAACCGGACGAACCGCGCCCGGCCTCCTCGCTCTACGCCACCAGCGACGCGGGTGAGACGGATCAGGACGACGACGACAACCCGCTCGCCGCGGCGCTGCGCAAGGCCGGGCTACGTTAACTCTACCTTGTCACTTTGCTGCCGGGCCTGCGGCCCCCGAAGATCTTCCCTCCCTGGTGCGGCGCGGTGAAGTCGCGCCGCATCAGAAAGGGGAAAGCTCGGAGGGGTGCAACCCCTCCGAATCTCCTCGCGGCGGAAGCTGCGGCAAGTGACCAGGTAGAGTTAAGGTACGTGTACAGTGTTGGGGTAACCCCGCAGACCTGGGAGCGAGGGCGTCCCGCCCTCGTCAGGATTCGAGGGCAAGATGCCCTCGCTCCCAGGAGAAGTGTGAACGGTTACGAGTTAAGAGCCTATCCGGACAACCAGGTTATCCGATTACTTTCTGGGAGGGCTTCACCCTCCCGGACCCTCCCCTCAGGCAGAGGCGCGGGGAAACCCGGCTTCCCATGCGCCTCCAACTGGCGGTTTGTGGCGCGCATAGGGCGCCTTCGATCAGCAGCGATGACCTTCCGCACTTCCCTGGCCATCGTAACGGGCAAAGCGGCCGGCACGCTCTCGCGGCAGTTCCGCCTGGGAGGCGGCACCACCCTGCCTGGCGCCCTGGCGCGCCGGGTGGCGCCAGGCGTGCTGGGCGCGCTTGCCGCCGCCCTGCCCCACGGCGTCGTGTTGCTCTCCGGCACCAACGGCAAAACCACCACCAGCCGCATGCTGGCCGATATGCTGGGCGCCAGCGGCGAGCGCGTGCTGCACAACCGCGCCGGCGCCAACCTCATCGCCGGCCTCACCGCCACGGCCATCGCCAACACCGACTGGCGCGGGCGCCCGCGCGCCACCATCGGCCTGTTCGAGACCGACGAAGCCGCGCTCCCACAGGCAATCGCCGAAACCCGCCCGCGGCTGGTGCTGATCCACAACCTCTTTCGTGACCAACTCGATCGCTATGGCGAAGTGGATACGGTAGCCGCGGCCTGGCGCGCGGCCCTGAGCGAACTGCCCGCTGAAGCCACGGTGGCCCTGAACGCCGACGACCCCGCCGTGGCCGACCTGGGGGCCGACCTGCGGGCGCGGGTCGTGTACTATGGTCTCGAGGATCCCCGGCACGCCACGGGAGCAGGGGCGCACATCGCCGACTCGCAGTTCTGCCGTCGCTGCGGCCAGCGGTACGTGTACGCCCTGGCCTTCTACGCCCACATCGGCCACTACCATTGCCCCACCTGCGGGCACCGCCGGCCCGACCCCCAGGTGCGACTGGTCCGGTTACATCTGCGGGGAACCAACGGCAGCCAGCTCTACCTGCTCTATCCTGGCGGCGCACTGGAGGTGGACCTGCCTCTGCCGGGTCTCTACAACGCCATGAACGCCACGGGCGCCCTGACCGCCGCCCTGGCGCTGGGCGTGGCGCCATCCAGCGCCCGCGCGGCCCTCGAACACTTCCGCGCCGCCTTCGGGCGCATCGAGCGCCTCACCGCCGGACCGGGCGGCGCGCCCCTGCTGATCGCGCTGATCAAGAACCCCGTCGGCGCCAGCGAGACGGTGCGCATGCTCGTGGACGGCGGCGCGCCCACTGGCGCCAGCACCAATGGCCAGGCATCTGGCGCCGAACTGCACCTGCTCATCGCCATCAACGACCGCTTCGCCGACGGCACCGACGTCTCGTGGCTCTGGGACGCCGAGTTTGAGCCGCTGGCCGGGCGCCTGGCGCGGGTCACCCTGAGCGGCACACGCGCCGAAGATATGGCCGTGCGGCTCAAATATGCCGGCGTGCCCCAGGCGCGCATGCGTCTCGAACCCGATCTGGGGCGTGCCATAGACGCGGCTCTGACCGGCCTGCCTGCCGGGGCGACCCTCTTCGTGCTGCCCACCTACACCGCCATGCTCGATCTGCGCGACATCCTCGCCCGGCGCGGCTGGGCGCGCCAGTTCTGGGAAGTATAATGATCCTCTAAAGAACACCCTCCCCGCAGGCGGGGGCGTGGGGAAACCTGATTTTCCCACCCTGCTCCGACGGGGCGAGGAAAGGCGATGCCTGCGAGGGCTGCGCCCTCCTCTGAAGCCAACATCGGGGTAACCGTGTTGCCCCGCACCCCCAGGAGAAACACCTATGGGACACCAGGAGCACGAACGGCGCGCCCGGGAAGCCGCCACGGCCATCCGCTGCGGCGTGCTGACGATCAGCGATACCCGCCCCCCCGAGACTGACGAAAGCGGGGCCACCATTCGCTCCCTGCTCTCACAGGCGGGTCATGATGTGGTAAGATACGCGATAGCGCGCGACGAACCGGCGGAGATCGCCGGCCTTATTCGCGAGTATGCAGCGGAAGGGTGCAAACTGATCATCACCAATGGCGGCACGGGCATCGCCCGCCGCGACAGCACCTTCGAGGCGATTGACGGCCTGCTGGAAAAACGACTGCCGGGGTTTGGCGAGTTGTTCCGCATGCTTTCCTACGGAGAGATCGGCCCGGCCGCGATGCTCTCGCGGGCCACGGCTGGCGTCTATCGTGAGGCGTTGATCTTCTGTCTACCCGGCTCCACCAATGCCGTTCGCCTGGCGATGGAACGGCTCATTCTGCCTCAACTGGCCCACCTGGTGTGGGAAACGGTGCGCTAGTGCCGCAGTGGTAGCAGTCGTCTGGTATACTGTGCTGCGTCGCAGCGTCAATACTGCCGTTCTCTGCATAGCTGTGTTAAGGAGCCAGAGAGCCCATGACGTCAGTAGAAGAATTCCGTGGCCTGCATTATCCCAACAAAATCGGACGGCTCACGTTCCTTTCGCTTGAAGAGGTTATGGGCCAGAATGGAGTGAAGGCGCTGCTCCGCCTGGCTGAACTTCCCCAGTACCTCGATGCTTATCCGCCCAACGATTTGAAACGCGAGTTCCCCTTCGAGGCCATTTCCGCCACCTCGGTTGCGTTAGGGACGATGTACGGCCCGCGCGGCGCCCGTGGTCTCGAGCTGCGTATGGGGCGCGTCGCTTTCACCCTCGGGCTGAAGGAGTTTGGTCCTCTGCTGGGGATGGCCGACCTGGCACTCAAGCTGATGCCGATCACTATGAAGCTGAAAATCGTGCTGAATGCCACGGCGCAGACGTTTGACCGCTTCAGCGATCAGTCCAGCCACGTCGAGGAGGAGCGCGGACAGTTCATCTACCACATCACCCGGTGCTCGAACTGCATTACGCGCCCTGAGCCGGGGCCGGTGTTCTACATGGCGCGGGGGATCATCGAGGAGGCGACCGCCTGGGTCTCCGGCGGCCGCCGGTTCGCCGTGGAACAATGTTCGTGCATCGGCCAGGGCGCCCCATCGTGCAGTTTCACGATTGGCAAGGAACCCCTTGAGTAGGTAGCGCGTTCACGGCCCGACAACCACCTCTACCCCGGCAGGCGGTGTGCCGGGCGCGCGGCTGTCGGGTCGTCGAGTGAGCCACAAGGCACGTTTGAACCCTTGTCCAGAGTATTGCTCATCTCCAATGCCATGCTCCGGTGGCTGGCCATCAAGTTGATCCGCTTCTACCAACTGGCGATTTCCCCGTGGTTGCCGCCCAGTTGCATCTACACGCCAACCTGCTCCCAGTATGGCATCGAAGCCATCAGCAAATACGGTGTGTTGAAGGGCGGCTGGCTGACCCTCAAGCGCCTGCTGCGCTGCGCCCCCTGGGGCCGTGGGGGGTATGACCCCGTACCTTGAAGGCCTGCAACTCTGACCGCTCGCTGGTCGTCATACTCCCCGAGCAGGGTTCCCTGTGACGAAAGTCGGGGTCGCCGCTCCGCCCGTGGAGCGATGCTCGGGGGCGCAAGCTGTGCCATACTGGGCGCAGTGCAGAAGCGACGACGGCGCAGCCGCGCCCGCACGACCAATCGCCACTCCGGGCCAGCGCCCCGGACGGAAGCTCAGATTGCCGCGGCGGGTCGCAGCGCCAGGAAGGTCAACGGTGGCAGAACCAACCCGTGAGTTGATTGCCCAGGCGCAGGAGGGTGACCCCCAGGCCTTGACCCAGATTGTCCTGGGCCAGCAACATTATGTCTATAGCATTGCGATGAGCGTGCTGAAGAACCCTGAAGACGCCGCCGATCTGACCCAGGAGGCGTTTATCCGGTTGTTTCGCGCGCTGCCGCAATACAATGGCGAGAGTCGCTTCACCACCTGGCTGTACCGGCTGGTGGTCAACCTGTGCCGTGACGAGTTGCGCCGGCGCGGACGTCAGGTGCCCGTCGCTCCTCCGGCGTCCGAAGACGAAGAAGCCGACCAGATCGCCAGTATCGCAGACGACGACCGCTGGGCCAATCCCGCCGAGGCGCTCGACACCCGTGAACTGCGCGATCAGGTGCGCCAGGCCCTCGGACAACTCGAGGAGCACTACCGGCTGGTGTTGACGCTGTACTACTTCGAGGATCTGAAGTACACCGACATCGCGGAGATCCTCGACATTCCGCTGAACACGGTGAAGAGCCACATCCGGCGCGGGAAGGAACGCCTGGCGACCATTCTGGAGACCCAGGAGCACCCTCCGGCCACGCGCGCGGTAGCGCAACCGCGCCGCGATGACCACCGGGACCAGTTTCCCGGCGCCGTGCCGCTGCGCCTGCTGCCGGGCGCAGCCGGGAGGTAAGACGATGCGTGACCCTCTGGAACCAACCGCGCGCGGCCCCGACGATGCCCTTGATCGGGTCCTGCGGCAGGAACTGCGCTGGGAAGCGCCCCCAGATGTTACGGCGCGACTGCTGGGGCTGATTCCGAACGGAACCGTGTGGGCCGAGACGCTACAGCGCCCGCGTCCGCAGCCCTGGTACAGCACGCTTGTGCTGATCCTGACCGCCGTGGCGGTCGGTGTCTCGCTGGCCGTGGCCTGGCAGGTGGTTGGCGCACTCAGCGCCGAACTGGGCGTTGTCGCCATCCTCGAACAACTCCGCGCCGCACCCGCAATTGGCCTCCAGCGGTTGTATGAGACGTTGCCGGTCTCGCGCCAGATTGTGGCCGTGCTGGTGATGGTGCGCGAACAACTCCACTGGCTCCTGCTGGCGATTATGCTCTGGCTGGCCCTTGATGGCTGGCAGCCGCGGCGCCTCTCCGCGCGCCAGACGCGGTAGTTTCCCCTTGCGGCTGCGCCGCGTCCCCTTAAAGAAATGGGGAAACCCGGTTTCCCCATGCCCCTGCGTGCCGAAGGCTGCCGGGAAACCTGTTTCCCCTTCCCCCTGCCCGTGGGAGGGCCGCGGACCTGCCCGCGCCGGTTGGGAAGAGATGGGGAAACCCGGTTTCCCCACGCCCCTGCGTGCCGAAGGCGGAGGGGTCACCCGCTTTCCCCACGCCCCTGCGTGCCGAAGGCGAAGGGGTCGCCCGCTTTCCCCACGCCCCTGCGTGCCGAAGGCGGAGGGGTAAGTCGCTTTCCCGCGCTCCGACTATCTGAGAATCAGGCGGGGGCGCAACCCTCCGGTTGCGCCCCCGTGTCTTTACAGCCGGCTCCTGGCCCGATGCAGACGAATGGTACGCGTGAGCAGCGTGCCCCCGAGGAGCATGAAGCCGAGGAGCGGCACACCAGCGCTGGTTTCGGGCAACGGCGCGGGCGGTGGTGGAGGCGGCGCAACCGTGGCGATGGTCGGCAACGGCGTAGCCGTCGGGGCACTGGTCGCCGTCGGGCCGGCGGTCACAGTGCGGGCCACGGTCGGGCTGCGCGGCGGCGGGTAAGGTGCGGTGGTCGGCGTGACCTGTTGCGCGATCGGCGCCGTGGGCGGCTGCGCGGCGCCCACGACCTGCACCGAGACGATATTCGAGAAGAGCGGGGCAGGACTGAGACCATTGTAGGACAACTGGCCCTGGACAACGATCAGGGTGCCTGCCGTGACATCGGGTCTGATGCGCGTGGGGATGGTAATTTCGACCCCTTCGCCGGGCTGGAGCTGGTCAAGGGTGTAGTTCACGTCATTGCCGCTGACGGTGGGATCAACCCCACGATCGGCGCGCGCCCCCAGCACCTCCAGATTGGCGGGCAGGGCGCTGCGCACCGTGACGTTACGCAGCGTATTCGCCCCATCGGCGGCAGGCGGGCGTGTGTTCCGCACAACCAGGGTATAGTTGACCTGCTGGCCAGGGTAGGCGCTGCCCCAGTCGCTCGCCAGGCGGAAGAAGACGTCGGTCGTGACGCCGGGGGTGGCGACTGGCGCTGCCGTGCTGGTGCCGAGGGGCACGAGCGGCGCCGGCGTATTGGTCGGGCCGAGGGGCGCGCGCGTCGGGCGCACGGCCGCGGTGGGACGCACGACCGGACGCGAGGTGGGAGCAAGCACCACCGTAGGCGGCTCGGTGGGCAATTCGGGGATCACCACCGGCGGGGGCGGCGGCGGCGCAGGGGGCGCGGGCGGCGGCTGGGTAGCTGCAGGCGGTTCCGGCTCCTGTTCGCCGGACGGCGGCTGAGGCGGCTGCTCCGGACCAGGAGGACTCGTTGGCGGGACGCCGGGGCTTGTCGGGGTCGGGCCGCCGGGCGTCACCGTCGGGCCGCCGGGTGTTACCGTCGGGCCGCCGGGTGTTACCGTCGGGCCGCCGGGTGTCACCGTCGGGCCGCCGGGCGTCACCGTCGGGCCGCCGGGTGTGGGCGAAGCCACCGGCGCGCCGCTGACCCGCACCACCACCCTGCCGGAGCTTTGCCCACCCGCGGTGGCGCTATTGGCGATACTGGTACCCGCGGCGACGGTGGCGCGCACCCGCACCTGTATTGTGACCGTAGCGGGATTGGTATCGTTAATGGTCAAGGTACACTGCACCGTCTGGCCGACATTACAGTTCCCGGAACTCGAACTGGCGCTCAGCACCTCCAGCTCGCCGCTGATCGCGTCCTCCATGGTCACCTGCTGATTGGCCGTGCTATCGGTAACCACAGCGACGCTATAACTGAACTGCTGCCCGGGCGCCGCTTCGGAAACCGAGGCGACCTTGAAGACCCGGACGCCGGTCACGGGCGCGGGAGTATTCGTCGGCGCGACCGTCGTCGGCGTGCCTGGCCCGACCGTATTCGTCGGCGTAGCCGTGCCGACCGTGGACGTCGGGGTGGCCGTACCGACCGTCGGCGTGGCCGTTCCAACCGTGTTCGTCGGCGTGACCGTGCCGACCGTACTGGTTGGCTCAGGGGTATTGGTAGGCGGCGTCGGAATGCTGGTCGCCGTGACGATCTGCTGGGGGCCGCCGGTATCGGTCGGCGTGGGCGCCTGGGTATCGGTGGGGAGCGGGACCAGGGTATCGGTGGGGCGCGGCGTATCGGTCGGAACGGTTGTAGGCGGCAGGGCAGGATCAACCGTGGGCGCCTCGGGCGTGCTTTCCTGGGCGGGCGCCGGTGGCGGAAAGACGAAGCGCATCGCTCCCGCGTAGAGGGGGAAGGCGATCATCACGACACTGAGCAGGATCAGCACCAGTTCCAGCTTCGTCCAGCGGGCGGGCGCGCGGCCACGGCCAGGCGATGATGGACGACCTCGTGAATGCGGCTGCATACCAACTCCTCGCTTCAGGAGCGCGGGCGCGCGTCGGCAAGGTCGGCAACGACCACCAGACGCTGCGTGTCCCAGTTTGTGCAGGTGATCAGGGTAAGCACCGGCGTCGAGGTAGGATCCATGACCTCGACCTGGGTGGGCCAGACCTGCAGTGTCTCGCGCACGCGGTAGACATAGCGCCAGCTACCGGTTTCGACGATGACCTCGTCTCCTGGTCTGAGCCGGCCAATATCCTTGAACACAGCGCCACGCAACCCGGCATGCCCTGAGAAGACCGTGTTTCCGATGGTGCCGGGCAGGGCGCTGCCGTTGTGGTAGCCCGCAGCGTACTCGGCCACCTGCCATTCGCCATCGATAATGAAGACCTCGTACACGGACATATCGGCGCCAATGCTTGGCATCGTCAGCCGTTGCGGGCGCGGATCATCGCTCAGGGGCAATACCGCGGGAACGGCCTGCGGCGCCAGAAAGGCTTCGCGGGGCGCGCGCTGCGCCGGAGGATCGAGCGTGGGGTCTTCAGGGCGGGTGAACGGCAGGGGCGCGCCCGAGGCCTGATCAGCAGCCGTGGGCACCGCCAACGGAGGTGTCGGGGGCGGCGCCATCGCCTGCGCCCGGGGCGTTGCCGGATTGGCCCGCGCATGCAAGAAATCGCGCACGGGGCCATCGAACAGCCAGTAGCCAAAGGCGATGACCGCGGCGATGACCAGCACCCGCTCCAGCGCCATCAATCCGCGATCGACCCAGTTGCGCAACCGGAAGCCGTTCAGGGCTATGCGCCGCTGCTGGGTGGCCGACCGCAACCGGGCCGGACGCATCTGGCCATCGCGGCCGGGCAGTTCGCTGGCGAGCAATTCGCGCAGCAGATGCTCATCATCGGGCCCGGCGTCGTTACCAGGCGCGCGCGGTGTGCGTTTCATCAGGCGGCTCGGTTGTCCATGCGGCTGCGCCGCGCAACACCGGGACGAATACGTGTTTGCTCGAGGGAGACCCGGCTTACCCGGGGCGTGCAACCCTCCAGGTTGCGCCACGCCCCCCAGTTCATTGCAGATGACCAGGGATCATTATACAACCCGCTCTGCACCATTGCAATAGTCTCATGCCTACAGAATGAGGGATTCGGCTTCGCTTAGAGTGAGAAGTGTAAAGAGATGTGGAAAGAGCAGGGCCTTTCAGTCGGCGCGGGGCCACCGAAAACCGCCTATGGACAGGGGCGTGGGGCAACCACGTTTCCTCACTACCCCCCAACCGGCATTGGAGGCGTTCACTCCTCCCCCTTCCCCGCCTCGCTACGCTCGGCGCCCCCTCCTCACCGATGCAGGGTTTTTCGAGGGAGAAGGGGTTTTCGGCATTCCAATGCGCTTACGCTCCTCACCCCCCTGCCCCCCTCTCCCGCGAGCGGGAGAGGGGGGAGTTGGGCGTCCCAATGCCCCAGATGGCGAATACGACGCGAGGATGTGCCGGAAAACCTTACCCCTGAGAGGGCGTCCCCTCCCTCTCCACCTGCGGTGGAGAGGGAGGGGGAGAAATATGGCCCGCTCCACTCACTTCTCAGGTGTAGGGTTTT
>JAOACN010000636.1 GCA_026417815.1 Chloroflexaceae bacterium
TGTGTATAAGAGACAGGGTTCCCCATTCTGACTGTTTCGATATTCTACCAGGGCGCCTTTGTAGAGCAAGGTCTTGATCTCGCGATCGGCCGTCAGCCAATGATCCCCGCGGCGCTGGCGCAGGATCTCCCAGTCGGCCTCGGTCAGGGAGGGGGTGAGGAAGGCCCGTTCGGTCAGGATCGCCCGGTCCACATCTTGCCGGGTAATTGTGGCGCCCTCCGCATAGGTCGCGGCATTCTGCACCAGACGCATCAGGATCGTCGGTACGCCGCCGCTGGCGCTGACCAGACGATTCAGCGCCGCCTCTTCTATCAGGTGGGGCGCCATGCGCCTGAGCACGATCTCGCGCAGGGTGCGCAATCCTTCCCGATCCGCCTGCCCGGAACGTTGTTTCGGGGGAATGTTGGGCAGGATTTCGATGCGTGAAAATTGTTGCCGGATCTGCTCGAAATCCTCGGAGTAGAGAAGTGCTGAGGGGCAGGTGAAGATCACATTCGATTTTGGAGCGTTCAGCGTGGCAAAATGATCGAGAAAAATGCGCCGCGCGGCCTCCAGGTCGATCTTGTCCAGACCTTCAATAATCACCGGTAAGCGATGCCCGGCAACCCTTTCCGCCTGTTCAGTCGCCCAGTTCAGATGGCGCAGCAGTTCCGTCATACGAAAGCCCACCTCGCGACGGAGCGCCTCCCGTGCGTCCGCCGATTGGCGCACTTCGGTTTCGAGCTCGAGGATTTCAAAGTTCAACCTGGCGCCAAAGCTCAATTCTTCGGGCGGAGGGGTGATCCGCATGCCAGCAACGAAACGATCCCACCAGTCCCGCAGACGCTGCCAGGGTTCGCGCATTGAGTCGAACAATGGGCGGCTAATCAGCGTTTGATTAATACACTCCCTGATCACCCGTGTGAAAAGGACGAGCATCAGATCCTCGTGGCCCAGTTCCGTGCGCCCGGTCAACTCCAGGACATCAAAACCGATCGTAATAAAGCGATCCTGCAATTCATCGGCCAGTTTAGTGAGTTCGGTCGTCTTTCCGCTGCCACGATGACCGATGAAGATGATCTTTTGCACCTCGGGCTGGGCGCGTAGCCAGCGGTGCAACGCCGAGCGAGGCGAAGATTGCCGTTCAACGAACCAGTGCTGGAGTTGTTCGGCGGTCAGGCGGGCCTGACGGTTAAAATTGATCAGCACCTGGTCAAGATCGGTTGCCTGCATGGAGCTTGATGCGTGCTGCAATAGACGACGACGTTACTGTAGACTAATAACTCATTATAGCACTATGTTGATTGCACACCAGGGCCTGTGCAAAGTCCATCGGGCAAGCCCCCAAACCCCGATTTTTCGGTGGTTTTGGCGACTACGCCGCCCCAGACCCCGCCGTGGGAAACGGACTTTGCTCAAGCCCTGTATTGCACACCAGGGCTGATGCAACATCTTTGGGCAAGCCCTAGACTTCAGGGTTTTCGCGGGCTCTGGCTGCTACGCCGTCAGAACCAACGAAAAACGATCTTGTCGAGCGATGGATCCAACCCAAATCCCACCATATCCAAGATCAAATCGCCTCGTTCCGCTTCAGGCGCTCATACAGCGCATTGGTCTCCGGCAGGGGAGCCATGCCCCGCTCGTCCTGGAGGGCGTGGACGCAGCGGGTGTAGCTCCGCAGGGCCTGGGAGCGACTGCCGGCGCGGGCGTGGGCGCGCATCAGGCACTGGTAGGCCTCTTCGTAGCAGCGGTCGCGGCGCAGGACCTGCTCGCAGATCTGGATGGCCTCCGCCTGGTCGCCCTCGGCGCTGAGGCGTTCGGCATAGCGCACGGCCACGTCCAGGTAACGCGCCAGCAGGCGCTCGCGTTCCTCGATCGTCCAGGGGTCGTAGAGCGACTCGGCCAGGTAATCGCCGCGGTAGAGCTGCACGGCGATCTGGGCATTGCGCCGGGCGAACTCGGGGTCGTCGCTGGCGGCGGCGGCGGCGGCGCGCAACTCGAACTCGTCCACGTCGATCCAGACGCCGTAGGAGGGGGCGAAGCTGTAGGCCAGGCCCTGCCGCCGAATGAAGAAGGGCGCGACCCGCGGCGGGCGGGTCGGCTCCAGGGCCGCGTTGAGGGCGTTGAGGGTCACCTTGAACTGCCGTTCGGCGGCGTCGAGGTCGGCGTCGGGCCACAGGGCGGCGCAGATCTGCTCGCGCTGGACCCAGTGGCCGCGCTGGGTGAGCAGGAGCTGGAAGAGCTGGCGCGCCTTTTCGCGCTGCCACTCGCGGGCCTGGATCTCCTGGGCGCCGCGCCAGACGCGGAAGGTGCCGAACATCTGCACGCGCAGGGTGTAGCCGGGGTGGTAATCCTCCACCGTGTCGTCGGCGGCGATGGTGGGGAAGCCCTGGCGCAGCAGGGCGCGGGCCAGTTCGCCGTGGCCAGGCAGGCCGCGGGCGCGGAGGAGCAACGGCACGATCGAGGCCATATCGCGTGGCCCGAAGAGGCTCGGCCCCACGAGCACCCCGACGTAGCCGTGGGTTTCGGCGGCGTCGAGCAGGGCGGCGATCTCGGCGTCGGCGGCGGCCCCATCGTTGGCGCGCAGAGCGTGGATCGCCCGCCAGAGGGTGACCATTGCCTGGCCGTAGGTGTCGCCGCCACGGGCGAAGCGCTGGCGCGCCTGTTCGAGCCAGTTCAGGGCGCGACTATCGCCAGCGGCCACGGCCGCCCCGCCCAGGGCCAGCAAGATCAGCGCGGCGGTCCACTCATCGCCGGCGGTGGCGGCGATCTGCAACCCCTCGCGGGCATCCGACTCGGCGCGGGCCAGATCGCCAGCGTGGCCGAAGAGCAGGGTCAGGCCGAGGAAGGCCTCGGCGCGGGTACGAGCCACCCCGATGGCCTGGATGAGCCGCATCCCCTCGACGTAGTGCTGCAGGGAGGGGGCGGGGTCATTGGTCGTGACCAGTTGGTAGGCGTGGCCGAGACGCAGGGCGGCAATGGCCTCCGTCAGGCGCGAGCCCGACTGCTGGGCCTCGGCGAGGCCGCGCCGGGCCATCGCCAGGGCGCGGGTGCCGCTGCCCAGCATAGCGTAGATGAGCGCCAGCAACAGCAGTGGCTCGCGATGGGCATTTACGCGCTCGACCCCCTGCCGGCCCTCCTGGGCCTCGGCCCAGAGCTGGGCCTCGAGTTGCTGGCGAGCCTCGTTGAGCCGCCCGGCGCGCAGCAGCAGCCGCGGCGGTACCGGCCCCGAGCGCGTCGCCGTCTCGTCCAGCCGCGAGACAGTGATTGCCGGACGCCCGTCGGCGTCGCGGCGGGCGCCGGTCTCCTCGATGGTTTGCGCGGCCCGTTCGAGGATCAGCGCCACGTCGGCGCGGCCGCGATTGGCCCAGTTTTCGGCCTGCAGGCGCAGCAGACTGGCCCGTTCGGCGACGCGCTCGCGGGGCAGTAGTTTCAACGCCCGCTTGAGCAGATCGGTGGCGTGGGCGGGCTGCACCGTATCCAGGTAGACCTCGGCCAGACCACGCAGCGCGCGCACCTGGCCATCGAGATCGCCACTGGCGGCATAGGCCCGCTCGGCGGCGCTCTCGGCCTTAATCGCCTCATCGTAGCGGCCCATCTGGCGCAGGGCGGTGGCCTGCAACTCCAGGAGCCGGGGCTGTTCGCGCACGGCAGCGGGCAGGCGCAAGATCCAGGCCAGCATACTCTCGGGTTGCCCGGCGCCGAGCATCGAGGGCGCCAGTTGCACGACCGCGGCCACGGCCTCCTCATCGGCCCCCGCGCAGAGGAGGTGGTGGAGCACGCCGTCGGGGTCATTCTGGCCGCGGTAGAAGTCCGCGGCGCGGCGGTGCAACTGCACCCAGGCAGGCACGTCGCGCGCGGCGCGGCGTTCGAGGAAGGCCCGGAAGATCGGCAGCAGGCGGGGAGCCTTCCCATCATCTGGGAGCAGCAGGCGACGGCGGGCCAGTTCGGCGAGATAGGGTTCAGGCGCCTCGCCATCGAGCAGGGTGGTGCACAGCGAGCGGTCGAGCCGGCGCAGACCGGCGACGTGCAGGAGGAAGCGTTGCAGGGACGCGGGCAACTCGGCGAACAGTTCCTGCTCCAGGTAGCCATCGAGGGCCGAAGGGCCGTGCAGCCCCAGGGCCGCGCGCCAGTCGGCGGCGCCGATGACAGCCTGCACGCCGAGGGGCCAGCCGCGGGAGATCTCGATCAGCGCGTTGAGGTCGCGGGGCGCGACCTGGCCAGCGATAGCGAAGAGGGCGCGGGCTTCTTCCAGGTCAAAGGCCAGATCGTCGGGGCCGAGGGCGAGCAACTCCCCCCGCAGGCGCGCCGTCTCGACCGCGGTGAGCGCCGGCTCCACTCGCGTGGCGAGGGTCAGGTGCAGGCGCATGGGCTGCACGCTGATCAGATGGTCAACCAGCTGGCGCAATTCGGGGCGTTCATCGGCCAGGTGATAATCATCAATTACCAGGAGCGTTTCATCGTCGAGCGCCGCGGCCAGTTCATTAACCAGGGTTTCGACCGCGGCGCGGGGATCGCCGCCGCGGGCCAGGGCAGCCTCGATGCGGGCCTCATCGAGGGCGGCGACGGGACGAAAGGCCGCGGCCAGGTGGCGCAGGAAGAGGGCCGGATCATCGCCCCGGCGCGCGCGGCACCACGCGGCGGGCCAGCCTCCCACGGCGGCCAGGGCGGCCAGGGCGGTCGTCTTGCCCCCTCCCGCGGGCGCCACCACCACGCAGAGCGGATAGTCGAGAGCGGCTGCCAGGCGCGTTTCGACCCGCTGGCGGCGCAACAGGCGCGTCTGCTGGGCGGGGGGCGCAAGCCGGGTCAACAACACGCCGCTCTGCGGCTCCCGGGCATCGAACTTGTCTGTAACCGCGGGTGGTACCATCGTTTTGACATACACTCACACGAACACCATGACGCTCGCCGCACGCGAACAACAACGCGCTGCGTCATGTTAGTATACACCAGAGGGCGAAAGATGGCGAATGACGAGAATGGAAACCCGCGACGGCCCCGTTCCGTTACGGACCCGATGGTGCGCTCGATGCGGGTCTGGAACGAATTGCTGGCCGCCAGTACCGACATGGCCTTCGACCTGGTGCTGAAAAACTGGGACTACAGCCGCAGCCTGCGCGGCTCGGCGGAACAGGCGATCGCCGACACCCTCCGCCTGCAGCGGCAGCTCAGCAAAGAGATGCTGCAGGCCTGGGAGGGCTACTCCAGCGAAATTATGGATATTCTGGACCGCGGCGGCACGGTGGATGGGGAAAAGGAGCAATAAGACCTCACAACGGCGTGAGCGCGATCCTCACGCCGCGGTTCGGGTGCGTTTCCCTGTCCGGGCGCCCGCGTTACGCTCCGGGGAGGCCCTTTTCCCCATCCTCCCCGTATGTGTCGTATTCGCCTGACCGTCTACATATACGCGCCGCCATTCACGTTGATCTGCGCGCCGGTGATGTAATCGCCGTCGGCGGCCAGGAACACCACCGCCTTGGCAACCTCCTCAGGCTTGCCGAAGCGGCCCATGGGGATGCGCGACTTGATCTGCTCCTGCACGTTCTCGGGCACCTTGGCGAGCATGTCGGTCATGGTGAAGCCCGGAGCGACCACGTTGACGGTGATGTTGAACCTGGCCAGTTCGAGCGCCGCCGTTTTGGAGAAGGCGATGATACCGCCCTTGCTGGCGCCGTAGTTGGCCTGGCCGAAGGCGGCGGTCTGCCCGTTCATCGAACTGATGTTGATAATGCGCCCGTACTTCTGCTCGATCATCGGCTGCATCGCCGCCGTGGTGCAGAAAAACACGGCGTTGAGGTTGGTCTGAATCACCTCCAGCCAGTCCTCATCGGTCATCTTGCGGATCGAGCGATCGCGGGTGATACCGGCATTGTTGACCATAATGTCCAGGCGGCCCCAACGCTCCAGGACCTTCTTGATCAAGTCGCGGGACTCGACCGGATCGCTCACATTCGCCTTGATCGCGAACGCCCTATCCTGGCCGCTTTCGCCGTTGATCGTCGCGGCCACTTCCTCGGCGGCCGCCGCGCTGCTCAGGTAGTTCACGGCGACCCTGGCGCCCTCGGCGCCGAGCGCCAGGGCGATGGCACGGCCAATTCCCTTTCCTGCGCCGGTGACAATTGCCACCTGTCCATCAAGCTTGCCCATTGCGGTCACTCCTCAACACTATGCTCGACACGGGTTGCTGCCCGTCCAGACCTGAAGGATGCGCGCCGGCCCGTTACCGGCGCTCGCGGCTGACCACCGCCGACGGCGGAGCGCCGGTCGTCGGTGGCCAGCACACGGAACAGCACAAAGGCGGAAGTGTGGCGCGTAGGATGTGACAGCCTGGTTGTGATGAACGCTCTGGTAGGGGGAGGGCGCCAGGCCCTCCCGCGCGTCCCTCCCATCGCATGCACCAGGATTGCGCTGCCAGGCGCCTAGATCCGTTCGAAGAGCGCGGCGATACCCTGGCCGCCGCCGATGCACATCGTCACCAGGGCGTAGCGCGCGCCGGTGCGCTGCAATTCGTGGACGGCCTTGACCGTGAGGATGCAGCCGGTCGCCCCGATCGGGTGGCCGAGCGAGATGCCGCTGCCGTTGGGGTTGGTCTTATCGGGGGGCAGGTCGAGGTCGCGCATCACGGCCAGGGCCTGTGCGGCGAAGGCTTCGTTCACCTCGAGAATATCAATCTCGTCCAGACGGACGCCGGTGCGCTCGAGCAGGCGGCGTACCGCTGGAACCGGGCCGATACCCATGTACTTCGGTTCGACGGCGGCGTGGGAGTAGCCAACCAGGCGCGCCAGCGGCTTGTAGCCGCGACGCTCGGCGACGCTGCGCTCCATGAGCACCACCGCCGCGGCGGCGTCGTTGATGCTGGAGGCGTTGCCGGCCGTCACCGTGCCGTCTTTAACGAACACCGGCTTCAGCTTGGCCAGTTTCTCCATGGTGGTATCGCGGCGGACGCCCTCGTCGGTGTCGAAGAGTTGCGTGCCGCCCTTCACCTTGATCTCCACCGGCACAATCTGGCTCTTGAAATACCCTGCGTCGATGGCCGCCGCCGCGCGACGGTGGCTCTCGACGGCCAGCGCGTCCTGATCCTCGCGCGAAATGCCCCACTTGGCGGCAACGTTCTCGGCGGTGACGCCCATGTGACAGTCGTCGAAGGGGTCATTGAGCGCACCGACCATCATGTCCACCATCTTGGTATCGTTCATGCGCGCGCCCCAGCGCATCGCCATGCTGCTGTAGGGCGAACGGCTCATCACTTCGGCGCCGCCGCCAATCGCCGCGTCAATGTCGCCCAGGAGGATGGACTGGGCCGCCGAGACGACCGCCTGCAGCCCGCTGCCGCAGAGCCGGTTGAGGGTCAGCGCTGGCGTCTCGACAGGCAAACCGCCGTTCACCGCGGCGACGCGGGCGACGTACATATCGTGGGGGTCGGTGTGAATGATGTTACCGAAAACGACGTGTTCGATCTCGCGGGGTTCCACTCCGGCGCGAGCCACCGCCTCGCGTACCACCAGCGCGCCCAGTTCCGTGGGCGGATGATCCTTCAGCGAACCTCCATACGTACCGATCGCCGTGCGAACACCGCTGAGGATGACGACCTCCCGCTGGCTGCTCATTTCGACCTCCTTGTCGTCCCGGGGCCCAGCGCTCCGGGCACGTCTAGGCTTTCAGTTCAGGCCGCTGGATATGCGCCATTATAGCAGCAAAATTGGTTGCGCGCAGTCCTTTCTCGGCGATTCCGGGCCGGGAATCGCAGAAATTGCTCCGACAAGATCGCTGGCGGCGAGTTTTCCATCCTCCGGCTGCCTCGCGTTGTTATGACGCAACGCGGCAATTACAGCGCGTCGGGCCCGGGAAGTAACTCCGATGTAACTTTCGGTGCTATAGTTCACCCAACTTCCCGACCTCGTTTGTCACCAACCCTCGAGCGTGACCAGGAGGCAACTAATGGCCCAGCGCACCGATGCGGTAGGCAGCGTAGCGTTTTTGAAAGATGGCCGGCAGGTGCATATCCGGCCGTTACAGGAGGAGGACCGCGACGCGCTGGCGGCGTTCGGTATGAGCCTGTCGAAAAACGACCTGTTGTACCTTGAAGATGATTTTACCAACCCGGAGATTATTGCCCGCCTCGTCAATGCGGCCCGCGCCGAGAACTGGCGCCAGCTAGTGGCCGTCAACGATGAGGGGCGGATTGTGGCCTATGCCGCTGCTATCCGTATGCCAGGCTGGTCGCACCACGTGGCCGATATTCGCCTGATCGTCACCCCTTCCTGGCGCCGCAGCGGGCTTGGGATGCACATGGCCCAGGCCATTGTCGAAAGCGCCCGTGAACTCGGCGCAACCAAGGTTTCGGTGGATATGCTCGCCGCGCAAACCGCCGGCCAGGCCATCTTCAGCCGCCTCGGCTTTGCCGTCGAGGGCCAGCTTGTCCGACATGCCATTGACCGCGACGGCAATCTGCAAGACATTGTGATCATGTCGGCCTTCGTGCGCGTGTAGCCCTTCGCGTCACCAGCAGCCGCGCGCCGGCCACCGCCAGGCCAGCCCCCAGGCCGGTCACCAGCCCGCCCGCCAACCACGCTCGACCACCGGCAAGTTCGGAACGCGGCAAATACCATGCCCAGTGATCCACCAGATGCTGGTTTGGTGGATCGTAGTACCATGCCCAGCGCGGGCGTGGCCGCACCGGTACGGGGGCCACGGCGGTATCCGCCACGACCACCGGCGCGCCGTCCTTCCCCACTCCGTTCAGACTGACCACCTGCGGCCCCAGGGGGTCGTCGCGTTCGCTGAAGCCCACGGCCAGGGGGTTCCACGGACGTGCTTCGATCTTCAGACGCGCCGGCCCCGGCGCCAGGAGCAGGATATACACCCGCTGTTGCCCCTCCGGCACACTGCCCAGGGAGCGCCCGTTCAGGAGCAGACGAAGCGCGCTCGGGGGGGCGCTCGGAGGGCGCCGGTCGTCGAGTGTCAGGCGCAGCCGCGCCCCCCGGGGCAAAGCGCAACGGAGCGCGCCGATTGGCCCTGTGCGCCGGGGCAGCGGCGCGCCCGCGGGGTCCTCGGTGGCGTAGAGGCCGTCGCCGAGCCAGCACACCGGCGGCGCCGCGCCGTAGCGTGACCAGCGCTCCCCCAGCAGGCGCCAGTGTGCCACCAGGGCCGAGCCGCTCAGGGTGTGCACCCGCTCGTGCAGCGGCGCGAGCACCACGTAGGTGCTGAAGTTGAAGAGCACGCCCCCGAGGTTGGCGGCTAACCCCGCCAGTCCCAGGAGCGCCACCGCCACCGGGCGCCAGCGCGTCGCTCCCGTGGTTCCTATCCCCGCCGCCAGCGCCAGGAGTGGGGCCACCACCGGCAACAGGAACCGCGGCCCCCAGACCCCGCCGCCGTGCCACTCCCCCCAGCAGGCGTACAGCAACAGGTGGGAAAGAAACAGCCCGCCCGCCAGCACCACCGGCGCCCGCGCCCCGCGTCGCCAGAGGATCAGCCCGCCCGGTAGCGCCAGCAGCAGCGCCGGAGCGTACAGGAACACGCTCTTGCCAGGACTGAAGAGCAACCCGTACAGGCCCTCCAGTAGCGGCGTGGTGAACAGGCTACCCTCGCTGGCGTAGCCCGAGGCGATGGGTGTGCCGAAACGGGCCAGGTTGTACCATAGGAGAAGCCCCAGGCCGGGGAGCAACCCGCCCACCCAGGCAACGATGGGCCAGACGAAGGAGGGTTGTTTCACCCCCATCACTGTCGTCTCGGCCCGTCCTTTCCAGGCCACCCGGAGCACGTAGAGACCGATCACCGGCAGGGCCACGCCCGCCGCGATGCGCGTGGGCAGGACCAGGCCGCCGGCCAGTCCCGAGAAAAACAGGGCCCGCCGCTGGGTAGGCGCGCCAGCGGGCAGGCGCCGCGCCGCGTCGGCCCGCTCCGCCGCCAGCAGGATCAGCAGCGCCGCCAGGGGCTCGGAAAAGAACGTGCGGGCATAGGGCCAGGCCAGCGTCGCCAGACCATAGAGCAGGGCCAGCGCCGTTGCCCATGCCCCGGTCGCCCCCAGTTGCACGGCCCACCAGGCCAGCAGGGCCGCGGTGGCCGCAGTGAGCGGCGCGTTGAGC
>JAOACN010000141.1 GCA_026417815.1 Chloroflexaceae bacterium
CCCTGAAGCACGTCCCGGAGGCCCGCCGTTACCCTGTGGGCCTCAGGCGTGGCCGCGGCAGACCAGACCGCTACGTAGTTCGCCCCGATGCCAGCGCGCGGCTCAGGTGAGTCATCACCCGTCAGCGCCGCGCGCCAGTGCTGATTAACAGCCACAACGATGCCGTTCTGATCGAGGATGGCGATCCGGGCCGAGAGGCCATCGAGCGCCGTGCGCAGCAGACGTTGCGACTCGATCAGGAGTTGTTCGGCGCGCTTGCGGGCGGTAATATCGTGGAGCGCGGCCAGAAATGCCGGGCATTCCTGCCAGAGGATCGACTCCACGCGCAGTTCAGCGAACACCACCGTCCCATCTGGTCGCAACAATTCGATGTCAGAAACCCGATTGACCAGCAGGGGGAGACCAAACGGCTGGTTAATCAACCGCTCGGGAGGACGTCCGAAGAGGTGGGCGGCCGCCGGATTGGCGAAACGCACGATCCCGTGATGATCAACAATCAGCGCGGCATCAACGTTATATGTGGCAATCAGACGCAGCAGATCGCCAGACAGGGCGCTCTCGGCATTCCGGGCAAGGGGCGAGGGTTCGTCGCACATACCAGAATCCACCACGCGCTCGGAGTGTCTGAGGTATCAAAGAGCGGTCATTCGGCTGGAGGCGTCGTCTCATCATCCCGGAACATGGCCCCGAGCCGCTCCAGTTCACTCGGTGAGACGTGGGTGAACTGGCCGGACAGGATGCCCGAGATGTTGCGAAACGGACGCCCGATATGCATCCCCTTACTGTCAATCGCGAACTCGCGGATCTCCTTGTCGTGGATCGAGCCGCGCATTTTCAACACCGTCAACCCGCGCCGCATCTCACCGAAGAGTTCAACGTACCGTAGCAGGATGATCGAGTCGGTAATGGTCGAGATATGGGCCTCGGTAATCGATGAGCCGCCGAGCAGGGTGGAGGTAGTGGCCGTATACAGGCCGACAATCTCCTGGTGCTTGATAAACGACGTCAACCCGATCACAAACTCGCGGAAGCCGCGCAGCGTCGAGACCCGTTCAAGGGCCGAGAGGCTATCCACGGCAATGCGCTGGGGCTTGAACCGTTCGATTTCGGCCTGCATGGCGATCAGTTGATCCTCCAGGCTGGTCACCTCGGGGTAATTGGCGACCACCCGGAGCAGGCCATCCTTCTCCATCTGCTCGAAATCGATCCCCCAACCCTCAGCGTTGCGGAACAACTGGTCGCGACTCTCCTCAAAGGCGAACAGCAGGGCGCGTTCACCGCGCTGCGCGCCGGCGGCCATAAAGGTGGTGGACATGAGCGTTTTGCCCGTGCCCGTCGCGCCGCTGACCAGGATGATCGAGTCGCGGAAGAATCCGCCACCGCACATCCGGTCGAGTTCCGCGTTGCCCGAGGTGATCCGCAGATTCGAGGAACGCTGTTTCAGCTCCATTGCCGAGAGCGGGATCATAACGATCCCGCGACCGGGGATCACCGTAAAGGGGAAACTGCCCTTCTGGTGCGCGGTGCCGCGGAACTTCAGGATCTCGACGGTGCGGCGACGCTTTTCCTCCTCCATCACGTTACGGAGGATGACCACATCGTCGGTGACAAACTCCTCGACCCCGAAACGACCGATCTCCCCATTCTCGTGGGCGCGCTCGGCCGTGATCACGCCCGTGACGCCCAGCCGTTTGAGGGTTGAAACGATGCGGAACAATTCATCACGCACCAGGCGCGTATCGCCGAGACGGGCGAAGATCGCGCCAAGCGAGTCCATGGAAATGCGCGTGGCATTCACCCGGCGCACGGCGTGTTCGATCCGCGCCAGCAGGGCGCCGAGATCGTAGGAACCCATTACCAGCAGTTCCTGGTCAGGTTGCGGCGAGGCATCCACAAAGGCCCAGAGACCCTCGGCCTCCCATTTGGGAATGTCCCAGCCGAAGCCGCGCATATTGCGCCGCAGATCGTCGGGCGACTCCTCGAAGGTGACAAAGACCACCCCTTCGCCCCTCAGCGCGCCCGCAGCGAGGAACTGGGCGGCAAAGACGGTCTTGGCGCTCCCGGCAGTGCCGGAGAGCAGCGTCGTCCGGCCACGTGGCAACCCCCCGTTGGCGATATGATCGAACCCGGGGATGCCGGTCGGTAGCCGTTCAATGGCATCGTACTCTGCGTTCAACGCGGTTCTCCTTAGATGACCCCTGAGCCGCGGCGTCGGGGCGAGCGCCGAGAACCCCTCTATGCCGGAGGCAGGTTGAGGGCGTTCAGCACCTCAGACGGGTCGGCGGCAAGATCGCCAATCACCCGACGCTGAGGGAGCGGTTGCTCCTTTATCAGGGTGGGGGTGGCGAGGATCTTATGGATTTCTGCCTGCACCGGGTCCGCCAGGACATCAATAATCGAGAAATCGCACTCGTAAGCGGCAAGTTCGTGCTCGCAGAGACGGCGCAGGACGGCAATCGCCCGCTCTGACCGCGGCGTGCGGCCGGCGATATACAACTGAAGAACAATCCTGGTCACTGAGACGCTCACAGTGCCCCATCCACGGGGCATAAGAGCCAATCCGACGAACCACTGACGATGCGGGCTACTCTTTCTGAGATGAAAACAGACCCTCCATGCGAGGGGTTGGGCAAGCTACGCCCCTCAGGAACACCACAGGTGCATAGGGACCCCTCGCCGGGAGCGTTCGGGAGGGCCCGGGGAAACCAGGTTTTCCGCTACTCCAACCTTTCGCGCTTCACCTTGCTCAGTAGACCGGGCAGGCAACATAACAGAAAACCTCGTATACCGACTATAGTGGTCTGTCAACGAAGTTTCCCGCTCTTCGGCCCCCCTGTCATGCCTCGCTACGCTCGGCATCGTTCGCCCCCTGATGCGGAAGCCCCCTCGCTGCGCTCGGGGTAACAAAAACCCGGCAAACTTGCTTTACAGATCATTAAGAACTAAATCCGGTACAGCCTGCGCAGGCGGGCTTCGCATCGGTAGCCCGCGGCTTCAGCCGCCGGGCTATAGCTCTACGTTGTCACGTTGCCGCTGGCGGGGGTTGCGGGGGCCTGCGGCCCCCGAAGATCTTCCCTTCCTGGTGCGGCGCGGCTTCGCCACGCCGCACCAGGAAGGGGAAAGTTCGGAGTGGTCCAACCCCTCCGAACCTCCTCCCAGTGGAGGCTGCGGCAAGTGATAAAGTAGAGATAGGGCAAATAGGGGCTTTCCCGCGCCGCTGGCGCGGGGAGTCTCGCGGGGACCTGCGGCCCCCGTCCCCCCCGAGACGAAGTGTCGCTGTAGTATTAGCACCTCCCGGGTCATATGTCAACGTTGTGGTTCCATGGCCGCGAGGCCCAGGGTGCGGGATCGGTAATATGCCGCGAGATGGCCCATCAGTTCCAGCACGAGCAGGCGGCCCTCTTCGAGATAGGCCTGCTGGCGAGTGATAGGGGCTTCGGCGCTGGCGGCGCGGATGGCAGCCAGATGAATCTCCACAATGTCCCGCGGACCGGCGGCTTCCGCCCCGAGGCGCTCGCCAAGCTCCCGCAAAGGCGCGGAAGGGAGTTGTTCGTCGAACGGGCGACGCTTCAGGGCCTCGTCAACGAGCCCGATGTAGATGTTAACCGCCTCGCGAAAGGCTTCCGGGTTACGCCGGCGGAGGGGTTGGCTGGCTTCGGCGAGGATCTGGCCGCTGGGCGGGCGCGAGATCCGCTCCACGTCGCGCAACTCGCGCTCCATCGCCTGCAGGCGCTGGCGTAGCTCCTCCGCCTCGGCGGCGGCCCGCGCCGCGCGTCGCTGTTCGGTGATGTCGGTATGGGCCACCACCAGGCCACGCTGGGCGCCCTGCAACGGCAGTACGCGCAGCAAGAACCAGCGCTCCTCGGTAGGGCTGTGGCAGGGGTACTCCAGTTCGTAAAGGGGCAATTCCCCACGCAGCACGGCCTGCATCCCGGCAAGCACCTTCTCTGCCTCGGCGGCGTTTCGGCCCCGGGCGTTCTCACACACCTGGAAGTAGTTTGTTCCCACGCCTGTAGCGCGAAGACCCGGGTCGCCATTGGCGCGCGCGAATTCGCGCCAGGCGTCGTTGACGGCGATGATCGTTCCGTGCTCGTCGAGCACGGCGATATGGACGGTCAGCGAGTTGAGGATGGCCCAGTTGAACGCCTCGGCGTGCCGCAGCGCCTCCTGGGCGCGGCGGTGCTCGGTGATGTCGCGCAGGGAGATGAGGTGGGCCGGTACTCCATCCCACTCCGTGGCGACCACGCGCATCTCGGCCACGTGATGATCGCCCTGGGGGTGCAGGACATCGATTTCGGCCCGATCACCCGAGAGGAGCGGGAAGCCGAACAACTCGCCAAGCAGCGCGTCGGCGGGACGGGCCAGGAGTTGTTCGGCAGCGGGGTTGAGAAAGCGTACACGCCCTTCGGCATCAACCACGATGATGCCATCGGCGTTCTCGGCGATAATCTGGCGCAGTCGTCGGTCGTCGGCCACAGGCTGATGCTCGAGAGGCTGCATGACGGCTCACTCCTGTGGATGGCGCCATTCGCCGGCGCGACAGGGTCTGTTGTTCATGATTGCCGTCTCCCGCGCTCGTGTCAAGTCATGATCGCGTTTCTGAATTGGTTGAGGGTTCGGAGCGAACGACCGTTCGCCCCGAACCCGAGTTACAAACTTCTCCTGGGAGGGATCCGCCCTCCCGGACTCTCCCCCGGGGCGACGCGCCCGCCTCCAGAAACCGCAGGTGGTCGCGGGGAGCACTCCGCCCTCCCGGGCGGTTCCTCCACGCTCCAGGGCGACTACTGGCCCTTCACCGCCGTCCACAGATCGGTAAACACCGCGGTTTGCTCGTTGCGGACGGCCCACTCCAGGCGCTTACGCACCTCGTCGTCGGGGGCGAATCCTTCCGCATACAGCGCCCGGATGTCATCCGGCAGCAGAGGCAAGGCATCCTGGTTCGGCGTCAGAAAGCCCGTCCACGTGGCATTCCGGGCCGCCACTTCGGGGTCCAGCAGAAAGTTGATGAAGACGTGGGCAGTATAGCTGTTGGGCGAGTCGGCCACGACCACCAGGTTGTCCATCCAGATCATGCCGCCTTCTCGGGGTATCACGAAGCGGATGTCAGGGTTGCCCGCGAACTCGTCTTCCAGACCATTGCGCGCCTGCAGCGCCGAGCCGCTCCAGGCGTGGGCCAGGACGTACTCCTCCGAAGCCAGTTTGCGGTTGACATCGGCGCTGTTGTAGGCCGCCAGGTAGGGTTTCTGGGCAATCAGCAACTCCTCGACCTGCCGCAAAATGGCCGGGTCGGTCTCATTGAGCGAGTGACCCAGATAGCGCAGCGCCGCGCCAGGTGTTTCGCGCTCGTCGTCGAGCATGCTGAACTTGCCCCGGTACGCTGCGATAGCGTTGGTGTCGAAGAGGGCCGACCAGCTAGTGACTCCTTCGGGGAAGGATTTGGCATTGTACGCGATGCCGGTAATGCCATAAAAGTAGGGCACCGAGATGGCATTGTCTGGGTCGAAGGGCTGGTTGAGCAGATCGGGGTCGAGGTGTACCAGGTTAGGCAGCAGGCTCTTATCCAGAGGGGCGGCCAGCTTCTCCGCGGCCATGATCGTCACCGCGTAGTCCGAGGGCGCGACCAGGTCATACCCGGAGTTGCCTGCGCGCAATTTGGCGATCATGTCCTCGTTGGAATCAAAGGTGTCAACAATCACCCGAACGCCGTATTCGGCCTCGAACTGCGTCAGCAGTTCCGGGTCAATGTAATCGGTCCAGTTGAAGAAGTAGAGTTGCCGGGAGAGTCTGTTGCGATCCACACCCACCGCGGGCGTGCCGCTCTCGATTGCGGCGCCGCCACCGCCGTATTCGTTGCCGGGGCTGGCCGTGCCGCCACCGCCGCATGCGGCGAAGATCACTACGGCCAGGCCGAGCACAAAGCCGATCAGAATACGTCTGGTCATCAAGTGGTTCCTCCTGAAGTAAAAAAACAGGTCATACATAGGGGGTCCGGGACGGCCTGGCCCTCCCAGGAACCGCATTTTGGAGGGGCGCGGGGAGGCGTCACCTGCCCGCATCCCTTCTTCCGCCCGTGGCGGACAGACGCCCTGGCGAAACGCGAACGGTCCGCCGCCGCGGGCGGAACCAGAGGACCGCGGCGAGCTGCGCCCTGCGCACCTGCCCGAAGCGGCACGCAAAAGGCCGCGCAGCGAAACCATTCTCAGGGCAACAAGTCGTTCGCGCCAACTTCCCTGGCATCCAGGCAGGCGTGGCAAGGGGCCATGTCACCGTCTCCGTTGCACCGACTGCGACAGGACCACCAGGGTAATCGAAAGCGCCAGCATGAGGGTGGAGATGGCGTTGATCTCGGGGGTCACCGCGCGACGCACCTTATTGTACACCTCGACCGGCAGCAGCGAGGTGCCCGGCCCCGAGAGGAACAGGCTGATGATAAAGTCGTCTAGCGAGAGAGTGAAGGCCAGCAAGGCTCCGCCAATGATGCCGGGAAGGATAAGTGGAAAGGTCACCCGCCAGAAGACGTTCCAACCGTTGGCCCCCAGATCGGCAGCGGCCTCTTCCAGGCGCCGGTCGAAGTTCTTGAGGCTGGTGCGCACCACCACGACCACAAATGAGACACTGAAGGCGATATGCCCGATAATCACCGTGGTCAGACTACGACGCAGCGTTTCGCCGGTGAGCAGGCGGATCAGGTCAAAGGCCAGCGCGGAGAAGGCCAGCAGCGCCACGGCCATCACAATCTCGGGGATAACGATCGGCAGGTAGATCAGCGTATCCACGGTGGTGCGTCCGCGGAAGCGGTAACGTTCGAGGGCCATCGCCAGCAACGTGCCCAGCACGGTCGCGACGAAGGTGGAGAGCAGCGCCACATAGAGCGTGTTCACGGTCGCGCCCATCAGGCGCTCGTTGGCAAACAGGCGCGCGTACCAGTCGAGGGTGAAGCCAGTCCAGCGGACGCCGAACTGGTCGCGGGTGAACGAGAAGAGCACCAGAATGGCGATCGGCATGTAGAGAAAAAGGTAGATGAGCACCGCGCAGACCGTGAGGGCCAGGCCGCTCCAGGTGAGGCGACCCTGTTCGAGGGCCGGGCGGGCCGCCCGCCGCGACTGCGCGGCCGGCGAGGTGGCTTCGATCATCGGTCCTCCTCCGTGGTGACGCGGAAGTAGATCAGGATGAGGATAAGCAGCACCAGCATCATAGCCATGGCCATGGCGGAGCCGAGGGGCCAGTTGGGCGGGTTGGAGCGCAGGAAGAGCCGCTGGATCAGGTTGCCCAGGTAATCAACTTTCGCCCCGCCGAGCAGCTCGCTCACCACAAACTGTCCAATGGTGGGAATGAACACCAGCACCGAACCGGCAGCAACCCCGGGCATGGTCATCGGCAGCATGACCCGCCAGAACGCCCGGCGCTTGCTGGCCCCCAGGTCGGCGGCGGCTTCCATCAGGGTAAAATCGAAACGATCGAGCGCCGCGTAGATCGGCAGCACCATAAACGGCAATTCGCCATAGACCAGACCAAGCAGGGTTGCGCCCTCGGTATTGAGCAGGGCCAGCGGAGGCAGGCCAAGGCCGTTCAGAAGGCTATTGATCAGCCCATTGTTGGCCAGGATGATCTGCCAGGCGTAGATCCGCACCAGAAAGTTCGTCCAGAACGGAATCAGCACCAGGAAGAGTAACACCGTGCGCCAGCGGGGCGGCTGGCGCACGATGAAGAGCGCCAGAGGGTAGCCAAGCAGCAGGCAGATCACCGTCGTGAGGACACTGATCCAGATCGAACGCAGGTAGGCGTTCACATAGATCGAGCGCGTGAACAGGTCAATGTAATTGCCGAACGTGAATTGCCAGACGATATTGCCCCGTGGCCCATTGGTCATGAAGCTGTAGACCAGGATGATCACCAGGGGAAGGGCAAAGAAGAGGATGAGCCAGAGCAAGCCCGGCGTCAGCAGGGCGGCCAGCGTTCGTCGCTCGCGTCGCTGCCGCTCACGCTCCAGAGCATTGAGGGCCATTGGCAGCCTCCTACTCGGTCAGCACGAGGGCGTTATCGGGCGGACAGACCAGGACGGCCGGCTCACCGGGCTGCCAGTAGGCATCCCGGTCGAGGGTGCTGAGGGTGTTCTGCTCCCAGACGTCGAAGGTGCGCTGATCGTTGAGCCGCACCGTAATGCGGGTATCGCTGCCAATATAGCTGACCAGTTCGACCCGCACGGGCATTGCGAAGGCGTGGCCGGCGCGGGCATCGCCGGGCGCAAGCAGGAGGGCCTTTTCGGGACGGATGGAGAGCACCGCCGGCTCTCCTACTCGCACCGGTCGCGGCGTGAGGCCACGCAGGCGCAGGCCATCGGCCGTCTCGATCGTGGCGGCACTGGCGCCATTTTCGACCACCTTCCCGGCAATAAAGTTGGTTTCGCCGATGAAATCGGCTACAAAGCGACAGGTGGGGCGCTCGTAGATCTCGGTGGGCGAGCCGATCTGCAGAACCCTGCCCTGGCTCATCACGGCGATGCGATCCGACATGGTCAGGGCCTCTTCCTGATC
>JAOACN010000225.1 GCA_026417815.1 Chloroflexaceae bacterium
GGGGACGACCTTCTGCTTCACCCTGCCGGTGGTGCCGGCCGAGAGTGTGGTGATGCCGGTCGCCGATGCGCAGCCTGAAGCAGGTAGGGGCGAAACATCGTTCGCGCCTACGCTACCCGGCAATTGATGCCCCCGTCGGCCCACGGGCAGGGCATCAGGTGGGGCGAAACGTTGTTCGCCCCAACAGCCGCGGAGAACCATGACCTCGCAGATCCTCTTAGGCATCTTTCAGCTCTTCCTGGTGATCGGCGGTTCGCTCGCCGTGGCGCTCTACGTGATTGACCGGCTCTTTCCGCCGATGGAGCGCATCCGCGAACCCGGCAACGAGAGCGTCGTCGCGCCCGTGCCGACCGGACGGGGGATGCTGCGACTGCCACACGCGCCAGCGGCTGACGAAACGGCGCTGCCGTCCGCCCCGTCCTGGCTGGGCGCCTACTGGCGCGCCAACCTGCGCCTGATCGGGCCAATGCTGCTCATCTGGCTGTTCAGTTTCACCCTGCCCGCCCTCCTGGCGCCGGTCCTTAACTCGATCACCGTGCTTACCGGTTTTCCCCTGGGCTACTACCTGAGCGGCCAGGGGGCGCTTCTCTTCTTTGTGGCCCTGACGGTCATCTATAGCTGGCGCATGGCCCGCCTGGATCGGCGCTTTGGCGTCTATGTCGCCGATACGGCGGAACAGCGCCGCTACCGCACGCGCCTGCTCGTCAACTATGGCATCTTTGTCACATGCTTTATTCTCTTCGTTGTGATCGTGGGCGCGCTTGACGCCTACTACGGCTTGCCGGCGCCGTTCATCGGCTGGGTCTTCCTGTTTCTCACCATTGCCATCTATGCCGTGATCGGTCTGCGCGCCCGCACCAACCGCCTCGACGAGTACTACGTCGCCGGCCGCCGCGTGCCCGGGTTGCTCAATGGTCTGGCTACCGGCTCGGACTGGATGAGCGCCGCTTCGTTCATCTCCATGGCTGGCGCGCTCTTCCTCCTCGGCTATGAGGGCCTTGCCTACATCACCGGCTGGACGGGCGGGTACGTGCTGCTGGTGTTGCTCCTGGCGCCATACCTGCGGAAATTCGGCCAGTTTACCGTTCCCGACTTCATCGGCGCGCGTTATCCTGGCGCGATGACGCGGGTGATCGCCGCCGTCGCCAGCGTGATCATCAGTTTTACCTACCTCACCGCGCAGGTCACCGGGGTCGGCATCATTATGAGCCGCTTCCTGGGGCTCAACTACATGCTCGGCGTGATCGTCGGCCTCGCGGCGGTGCTCCTGTGTTCGTTCCTGGGGGGGATGAAGGCGATCACCTGGACCCAGGGGGTGCAGGGGATCATCCTGGTCTTCGCCTACCTGGTGCCGGTGACCTGGCTCTCGTTCAAACTGACCGGGGTGCCGCTGCCGCAGTTGATGTACGGCGAGGCGCTCCACAACATCGAGACGTTGGAAGCCAGCCAGGGCATCGCTCGGAGCTACACCGCCCCCTTTAACGACTGGTCGCCGCTCAACTACCTGGCCCTGACCGTCTGTCTGATGCTGGGCACCGCCGGCTTGCCCCACATTCTGGTGCGCTTCTACACCGTACCCACG
>JAOACN010000271.1 GCA_026417815.1 Chloroflexaceae bacterium
AAGTGGAACAGCTGGCCGAGCGGGTGGGCATCATCCGCCGGGGCGTGGGGGTCGAGGTTGCCGAGACGCAAACGTTGCTCAAACGGGCCCTGCGTCGGGTTCGGGTGCGCTTCGCCGGTGGGACCCAGGCCCCGGCGCTGACGGACATCCCCGGCGTCTCTGTGCTTTCACGCGACGCCGATACGGTCGTGCTACAGGTCGAAGGGGAGATGGACGCCCTCATCAAGGCGTTGGCGCAGTATCCCGTGGCGGAGTTCGAGACCGAACGGCCCTCCCTCGAAGAAGTTTTCCTGGCCTATTACGAAAGGTAGGCGAGCATGTTCACCATCTTCAACCAATCCTTGCGCCGCTGGAAGTGGTCCATCGTCGGTTGGGGCAGCATCCTGTTGATCGTCGCTCTGTATTTGATGTGGATCTACAAGCCGATGTTGGATCAGCAGGCCCAGCTCAAAAACCTGCTGGATGCCTATGGCGAGGCGATGCTCTCCTTTTTCGGCGGCGCGGTGGACATTTTCTCGGCGAGCGGCTATCTGAACTTCGGTTTCTTCTCGTATATCCCGGTGGCGATCGGCATTCTGGCGCTGCTGCTCGGCGCCGGGCTGGTGGCCGCAGATGAGGAGAAGGGTACCCTGGACCTGATCCTGGCGCATCCTATCACCCGCACGGCGCTGTTCTGGGGACGCTGGCTGGCGTTGGTCGCGGCGCTGAGCGCCGTGCTCCTGCTCACATGGCTGGGTTTTGCGCTCGGGTTGCCCCTCTCGGGGCTAGACACGACCCTCTGGGAGTTGCTCTTGCCCCACCTCTCGCTGTTCTCGATCCTGATCCTGTTCGCCGCGCTGGCGCTCTTCCTCAGCCTGCTCCTGCCATCGCGCACGTTCGCGGCCAGCGTGACCGGCGCGCTGTTGGTGGCAAGCTACATCGTCACCTCGCTGGCAGCGGTCAACGACGAACTGGCGCCGGTCAACAACCTCTCGCCGCTCAAATACTACCAGGGCGGCCACGCCGTCAACGGGCTGGATGGACGCTCCTTGCTGGGCCTCTTGGCCGCCGCGCTGGTCTTCACGGCGCTGGCCTGGCTGTTGTTCCTGCGTCGCGACATCCGCGTCAGCGGTGAGCACGGTTGGACGTTGTCCTTCCGTCGTGGGGCGGAACGTCGTTGAGGGAACGACGAGCACGCCTCCCCCTGCGTCTCTCGACCCCTGACGCCTTTGCGCCGTGGCCGTCTCATCGCCTATACTCAAGTCTTGGCGCCGCGTGGTCGCCAATCCGTTATCGGATTTCCTTCCGCCCCTTTCGCTCAGCCGCCACTTGCTCCGAGCCATGTCCGTCGAAACCATCGTCACTTCACCCACCAAAACTGTTGTCATCGGCCCCGGCCGTCCCTTCGTCATTATCGGCGAACGCATCAACCCCACCGGTCGCAAGAAATTGGCGGCCGAGATGCTAGCCGGCGATTTCACCCGCGTGCGCAACGACGCCATCGCCCAGGTCGAGGCTGGCGCTCATATCCTCGACATCAACGCCGGGTTGGGCGTCGCCAATCCCCACGAGGTCGAGCCGGAAATCCTGGTGCGGGCCATCGAGACG
>JAOACN010000328.1 GCA_026417815.1 Chloroflexaceae bacterium
CTGCTGCTGGTCTTCGCCCTCGCAAGGCCCTACCTGGCGGCCCAGGGTATCAGCGGGCGCAATCTGATCATTATCATTGACCACTCGGCCAGCATGGGCGCCACCGACGAGCCGCCCACCCGCCTCCACGCCGCCCGGGAACGGGCCTACCAGTTGATCGATCAACTGCCCGATGGCGGGCGCGCCACCGTGATCGCCGCCGGCGGGCGCATGGAGGTTCCCGCCGCCGCCACCACTGACCGGCGCGAACTGCGGCGCGCCGTCGAACAGATCCAGCTCTCCAACGGCGGTGGCTCCGACCTCTCCCAGGCCCTGACCCTCGCCGCCGCCCTGGCTGCCCGCGAAGAGGATAGCGAGGTGGCCATCATCTCCGATGGCAACGTCACCCTGCCGACCAACCTGCGCGTGCCCGCCCGCGTCAGCTATTTCCCTATCGGGCGCGCCACCGAAAACATGGCCGTGAGCGCCATCGCCCTCCAGACAGGCGCAACCGGACAGACGCTCTTCGTGCAGGTCACCAACTACGGCCAGGCCAGCGCCACCCGCCGCCTCGATCTCTACCTCGACGGGGCGATCTTCAACGCCTATAACCTGACCATCGAAGCCGGCCGCGAGCAGAGCCTGATCATCGATCTTCCACCCCAGGTCGAAGTGGTCGAGGCTCACCTCGACGGCGCCGATGCCATGCCCGCCGACGACCGCGCCTTCGCCGTCAGCCCGGCGACGGAGGCCACCACCGTGCGCCTGGTTACGGCGGGCAACCGCTTCCTCGAAACCGGCCTGAGCCTGTTGCCTGGCCTGAACGTGGTCACCGTCCCCGCTGAAACCACCACGTTCACCGAGACCGTCGCCCAGGTGCCGGTGACCATTCTTGATGGGGTAACGCCAGCGGAGCTGCCGCCCGGCAACCTGCTGTTCATCAATCCGCTCCGCTCCACGGCCTACTTCTCGGTCACCGGAACGATCGAGTTCCCGCAGGTGCGTCCGGCCAGCGGCGAGGACCCCGTGCTGCGCAACGTGAGCCTGAGCGAGGTGAGTGTGCTGAAGGCGGCGCGGATCGTGCCGGGCAACTGGGGCCGCGTGGTGGTCAACAGCGATGGCGGGCCGCTGCTGGTGGTCGGCGAGCGCGAAGGACGGCGCCTGGCGGTTCTGAGCTTCGATCTGCACGAGTCGGACCTGCCGCTGCAGATCGCCTTTCCCCTGTTGCTCTCGAACCTCATGAACTTCCTCGCCCCTGGCAGCGGGGCCGAGGCGGCCCAGCTCACCCCGGGCCAACCCCTCAGCCGCCAGGTGGACGCCGCGATCACCGAGGTGCGCGTGACGCGCCCCGATGGGCGCACCGTCAGTTCCCGCAGCGGGGAGGTGCAGATCCAGGCCGGCCAGGCCATCTACGCCGATACCGATGCCCTGGGCATCTACACGGTCGAAGAACTCACCGGCGACACCGTGGTCGGGCGTCACCGCTACGCCGTCAACCTCTTCGCGCCAGGCGAGTCGCGCATCGCCACCCAGCGCGACCTGAGCATCCCCCAGACCAGCGGCGCCAGCAGCACCGTCTCCCGCGAGCGCGACAGCCGGCAGGAGTTCTGGCGCCTGGTGGCTCTGATCGCGCTGATCGTGCTGCTGGTGGAGTGGCTCGTGTACCAGCGCAACGGCCTGGCCTACCTGCGCGAGCGCTGGCGTCAGCGCGCCGGCGACCGCCAATCGCCCCTGCGGTCGTGAGGTCGCGCCCGCCTCATGGGAGGGCGTTGCCCTCCCAGGAAAACTCAATACCGGCCTTGCGCGCCGCAGGGCCGTGTATAATACATAACACAGCAAGATCGGCAACCGAAGCGCGGCGGATACGGTTCACAGCAACCAGACACGTTCGGCCGCAGAGGTCGCGGCAGGGCGCAAAGGGCCTAAAAACTCATCCTCTGCGTACTCTGCGGTACATCTGAACACATACGCGCGGCGAGGCGCCAGGAGCGGCACATGAGCGTTTATAACCCCATGGACCCCGACTTCGCGTTTACCCTGGGGATCGAGGAAGAGTACCAGATCGTCGATCCGGAAACTCGGGAACTGCGCTCGTACATCACTCAGATCCTCGAACCAGGGCGAACCATCCTGCGCGAGCAGATCAAGCCGGAGATGCACCAGAGCATCGTGGAAGTGGGAACGCGCCCCTGCCGCACCATCTCCGAGGCCCGCGCCGAGATCCGCCACCTCCGCGGCACGATTGCCGGTCTGGCCGATCGCCACGGGCTGAAGATCGTCGCCGCCGGGACGCATCCCTTCTCCTCGTGGATGACCCAGGAGATCTTTCCCCACGAACGCTACCAGGCCGTGGTGGGCGAAATGCAGGACGCCGCCCTGCAGTTGCTCATTTTTGGCATGCACTGCCACATCGGCATGCCCAACAATGAGGTCGCCATCGAACTGATGAACGTGGCCCGCTACGTCGGGCCGCACCTGCTGGCCATCTCCACTTCCTCCCCCTTCTGGATGGGGCGCAAAACCGGCTTCAAGTCCTACCGCAGCGTGGTCTTCAGCGGCTTTCCCCGCACCGGCACCCCGCCCACCTTCCACTCCGCCGCCGAGTTCGAACGCTACGTGCAGTTGTTGGTCTCGACCAATTGCATTGACAATGGCAAGAAGATCTGGTGGGACCTGCGCCCGCACCCCTTCTTCGGCACGCTGGAGTTCCGCGTCTGCGATGTCGCCACGCGCCTGGAGGAGTGCCTGGCCCTGGCCGCCATGATGCAGGCGATTATCGTCAAGTTCTACCGCATGTTCGAGGAGAATACGACCTTCCGCGTCTACCGGCGCGCGTTGATCAACGAGAACAAGTGGCGCGCCCAACGCTGGGGCCTGGAAGGCAAGTTGATCGATTTCGGCAAACGCGCCGAGGTCGAAACCAGGGCCCTCGTGCACGAGATGGTCGCCCTGGTGGACGACGTGGTAGATATGCTGGGTTCGCGCCGCGAGGTCGAGTACCTGTTGAAGATCGCCGATGAGGGCAGCAGCGCCGACCGGCAACTGCGCGTCTTCGCCGAGACCAACGACCTCAAGGCGGTGGTTGATAATTTGATTACCGAAACGATGGAAGGGGTGGAGATGCTGCGCTTTGAGTGACCGGGGCGCGCCGGACGATGGCCTCCGGTCGCTCTCCGGGGCAACCAGGCCCCGGAAGCGTGGACCGCCCCGTGGAATATCGCCATGTGGTGCAAGGGAGCAACCAGGTATGCACTTTGATCTGACCCGCGAGCAAGAACTGATCCGCCAGACCGTGCGCGAGTTCGCCGAGAAGGAGATCGCCCCACGGGCGCGCCATGTTGATGAGACGGGGGAGTTCCCCGCCGAAACCTTCGCGAAGATGGGCAAACTGGGCCTGATGGGCCTGCCCTTCCCCGAAGAGTACGGCGGCGCGGGCGCCGACACGATCAGCGCCGCCATCGCCGTCGAAGAAGTGGCCCGCGTGTGCGGCTCCACCGCCCTGGCTTATGCCGCGCATATGGGCCTGGGCTCGGCGCCGATCTTCATGTTCGGCACCGAGGAGCAGAAGCGCAAGTTTCTCGTGCCCGCGGCCCGCGGCGAATACCTGGGCGCCTTTGGCCTCACCGAACCCCACGCCGGCTCCGACGCCGGGGCCACCCGTACCCGCGCGGTGCTCGAAGGCAATGAATGGGTGATCAATGGCCAGAAGATGTGGATCACCAACGCGCCCATCGCCGGCCATCTGATCGTCACCGCTGTCACTGACCCCGAGCGGGGCAAGAAGGGCATCTCGGCCTTTATCATTCCGCGCGGCACGCCGGGCCTCAGTTTCGGCAAGCACGAGCCGAAGATGGGCCTGCGCGGTTCTATCTCCACGGCGGTGATGCTGGAGAACGTGCGCGTGCCCAGAGAGAACATGCTCGGTGAGCGTGGTCACGGCTTCGTGCAGTTCCTGCGCGTGCTCGACGGCGGGCGCATCAGCATCGGCGCCATGGCCGTGGGCCTGGCCCAGGGCGCCTATGAGGCCGCCGTGCGCTACGCCCGTGAACGCGAGGCCTTCGGCAAACCCATCGGCATGCACCAGTCCGTCGCGAATATGATTGCCGATATGGAAGTCGGCATCGAAACCGCCCGGCTGTATGTCTACAAGGCCGCCTGGCTCAAGGACCAGCACCGCCATTTCCATCGCGAAGCTGCGGTCGCCAAACTCTACGCCTCTGAGGTGTCGGAGAAGATCTGCCGCGACGCCATCCAGATCTTCGGCGGCTATGGTTACAGCCAGGAGTTCCCCGTCGAGCGCATGTACCGCGATACCCGCCTGCTGACCATCGGCGAGGGCACCTCGGAGATCCTCCGGAACGTGATCTCGCACGGGGTGCTGGGCTTCCGCTAGGGCAAGCAGACCAGAGGGTAGTTGGAGCGTACCTGTTCACACCTGGCGTAACAAGGAGAGCCTGAGAGCGAGGGCGTCTCGCCCTCGAAGACAACCAGGGCTGGAAGCCCTCGCTCCCAGGAGAAGGGTGAACAGTTGCGTTGGAGCAACCCGTGGGGCAATCCTCCGGGGTGCTCCACTCCAGGGTAAGGAACCCCTTCTATGACCGCGCGTAGCTTCACCGGCCTTGCTGCCGCGCCGGGGCTGGCCTTTGGCGCGGCGCTTGTCTACCACGCCACGCCCGCCCGCCTGGACGCCTCTGCCGATCCCGCAACCGAACGAACCCGGCTCATTCGCGCCCTGGCTGAAACCGACGCTACCTTTGCGGCCCATGAGGCCGCTTCGCGCGCGGCGGGCCAGAGCGAGAGCGCCGCGATCTTCGCCGCGCACCGGCTGCTGCTCAACGATCCCTCGCTGCGTGAACGCGCCATCGCCCTGGTCACCGAACTGGGTCAGGCCGCCGCCGAGGCGATTATCGCCGCTGCCGAAGAGCAGGCCCTCGAACTCGAACGCCTGGGTGACGCCTACCTCAGCGCCAGGGCCGCCGATGTGCGCGCCGTGGCCGTGCAGGTCTGGCGCGCCCTGACCGGAAGCGGCGGCCTCGGCAGGCGCCTGGTCGCCCCTTCCATCGTTGTGGCCCGCGATCTCGACCCCGCCGACCTCGCTGGCGCTCCCCGCGATTTGCTGCGGGGCATCGCCCTCGCCGCAGGGGGTATCACGGCCCATGCCAGCATCATCGCCCGTAGTCTGGGCATCCCTGCCGTCGTCGGGCTTGGCGATGCGATCCTGACCGCGGCGGCCAGCGCCCGCACCATCGCCCTGGATGGCGACCAGGGCCTGGTGACGCTCGACCCGCCCGCCGATGACGCGGCCCGCTGGCGTCCCCGTCCATGCGACCGATCTGCGCGCGGCGCTACCCCACGGGACCCGGTCACCACCCGCGATGGGCGCCGCGTCCGCCTGCTGGCCAACGTCGCCTCGCCAGCCGAAGCGCGCGACGCCTGCGCCGAGGGCGCCGAGGGCATCGGGCTGCTGCGTACCGAATGGCTCTTTCTCGAACGTCCCGATTTGCCCGACGAGGAAGAGCAGGTGGCCCTGTACCAGGCGGTGGCCGCCGCTATGCCCGACGCGCCGATCACCGTGCGCACCCTGGATATTGGCGGCGACAAGCGCCTGCCGGCCCTGCCCCTGCCCCGCGAGGACAACCCTTTCCTCGGGTCGCGCGGCATTCGCGTCTGCCTGAGCCGCCCGGAGATCTTCCTGCCCCAACTCCGCGCCCTGCTGCGCGCCCGGGCCACGCATGACATTCGCCTGATGCTACCCATGGTCACCACCGTCGCCGAAGTGCGGCGCACGCGCGCCCTGCTTGACCAGGCGCGGAACCAGCTCGTCGCCGCCGGACGCCCCTGCGCTCCCTCCATCCCGCTGGGGGTGATGATCGAAGTGCCCGCCGCCGCGCTCAACGCCGGACATCTGGCTCAGGAGGCAGCGTTCTTCAGCCTCGGCACCAACGATCTCACTCAGTACACCCTGGCCTGCGACCGGGGGAACCACCGCCTGGCCGACCTGTACCAGCCGCTCGACCCGGCCGTGCTGCGCCTGATCCGTATGGCCTGCGAAGCCGCCCACCAGCATGGACGCCCCGCCGGCATCTGTGGCGAGCTCAGCAGCGACCCCCAGGTGACCGCGCTGCTGATCGGTCTGGGCGCCGATGAATTGACCTGCGCCCCCGCGGCCCTGGAACGGGTGCGCGCCGCCATCACCGCCACCGATACCCGCGCGGCCCGTGACCTGGCCGAGCGCGCCCTCGCCGCCGAAGGCCCGGAACAGGTTCGCGCGATGCTGCGCGATACGCTATAATCGCTGGATAGAGTGCATCAGTGGTTCACCTCGAACCCCGAGCGGTTTCGCTGCACATCACGAGGACCAGCACGGGTTCTCCTGGGAGGGCTTCGTTCTCCCAAACCTCCCCGGTGGGCAGGGGCGGGGGGAAACCTGGTCTCTCCTCTTCTTACACCAGGCCCTCCAACGCCCGTAAGGCGAATGTGCTACAATATACGCCATACGCCACGCCGGTCATTCGTACTAACGTCGTCGCCTCCCGTCGCCTCGCCACTCCTCTATGCCCTATATCAGGGAGGATACGCTCAGGAGAACCCGTTGGCGCCAGGCCCATCCAAGGAAATGTCTATGTCTCAGACGCCACCCGAAACCGCGCGCCCGACCGCCATCGTCAATCCCTCCGATATTCAGGCGCTCATCGCCCAGGGTAGGCAGCGGGGCTACGTCACCCTTGATGAATTGCTGCAGATCGTGCCGGCGCCCGAAGAATCGGCCGCCGAGGCCATTGATGCGGTCTACGCCGCCCTCGCCGAGGCCGGAGTACCCGTGCGCGAGCCGGCCGATGAGCAGCTTGTCGAAGAGGAGCCAGGCGGCACATCGGTTATTGACCTTGATGAGGAACTCTCCGATGCCCTGCTGGGCGACAGTGTGCGCCTCTACCTGCGCGAGATTGGCCAGGTGCCGCTGCTCACCGCCGAGCAGGAGAAACGCCTGGCCCAGCAGATTGAGCGCGGCCAGAAGGCCCGGGCCGAGCTGAAAACTGTCCCGCCGGATAGCCCGCGGGCCGCGGAGTTGCGCCGGCAGATCGCCGCCGGGGAGGAAGCCCGCCAGCAGATGGCCGCCGCGAACCTGCGCCTGGTGGTGAGCATCGCCAAACGCTACCGCGACCGCGGCCTGCCGCTCCTTGATCTGATCCAGGAAGGCAGCCTGGGCCTGCTCCGCGCCATCGAGAAGTTTGACCACGATAAGGGCTTCAAGTTCTCCACCTATGCCACCTGGTGGATCAAGCAGGCCCTCTCCCGCGCCCTTGCCGATCAGTCGCGCCTGGTGCGCCTCCCCGTCCACCTCGGCGAGACGCTCAACCGCATCCAGGCCGCCCGCCGCCAGTTGACCCAGAACCTCGGGCGCGAACCGAATGATAGCGAACTGGCCCAGTTCCTCAATATGAGCGAGGAAAAGCTCCGCGAACTGCGCCGCACCGCCCAGGACCCGGTCTCCCTGGCCACCCCCGTCGGCGAAGAGGCCGATAGCACGCTGGCCGATTTCATTCCCGACCCCCACGCCCTCGACGCCGATGATGCCGCCGCCAGCGGCATGCTGCGCCAGCAGATTGCCGCCGCCCTCGATCAACTCACCGAGCGCGAACGGCGGGTGCTGGAGCTGCGCTACGGCCTCGCCGATGGGCAGCCACGCACCCTCGAGGAAGTGGGCCGCGCCTTCGGCGTGACCCGCGAGCGCGTGCGCCAGATCGAGGTCAAGGCCCTGCGCAAGCTCCGCCATCCGCGCCTGGGCAAGCTGCTGAAAGATTACCTCGACCAGATCTGATCGGTTTCACGTCGCCATACGCGTACCACCAGCAGCATGCCCTCGCGCACCACCACCGCCGCGGGCGTCCGCGCGATCACGTTGCTGATGCCCCGTGAGCGCGCGAAACGCAACTCCTCGTCCTCCAGCGCGTAGTACAGGCCCCGGGTGGTAACCCCTCGCGCCGGGCCGCCGAGCGGCAGCAGCGAGATTGTATCGCCCACCGCGCCGACGATCGGCGTCTCACCCCGGGCCAGGTAGGCCTCCTGGTCCACGTCGAGCAGCCGCACCCGCCGCCCCGCCAGCTCGGGGAGCGCCAGCAGCGCCACGTTCGACAGCCCCTGATCCCAGCGCCCGCCGATGGCCCCGAGCACGTCGATCGTGTCGGCCTGACGTTCCGCCGCGGCCAGCAACGCCAGCTCCAGATCGGTCTCGTCCTTTTCGATGGGGTAGCGCAGGAACGTCACTCCGGCCGCGGCGAACGCCTCGGCCGCCTCGGGCGCCAGCGAGTCCATGTCGCCAATCACAAGATCGGGCGCGAGACCGGCGGCAAACAGGGCGTTGCCACCGCCATCAGCGGCGATGATGAAATCGGCGCGCGCCAGGAGATCCCGGAACGGCTCCGCCCGAAACGCGGGCGCATTGGCGACAATTACCGTGTGCATAGCCGCAAGGAGAAGGCCCGATGATGCAAGATGCCCGTGTCTCCAGCATACCAAAAGGGGAGCGGGAAAACCAGGTTTTCCCACTCCCCTCCACGGCGTGCAATCGCCTAGCTCACCGCCACGGGCTGCGCTCCCCGCTGCCGGGCGCCGATGAACGTCAGCAAATACCGGATCCGTTGCGTCAACTCACAGGCGGTAGCCGAAAACGCCCGCAGACGCGCCGCTTCACCCTCAACCGCCGCCGGATCGGGAATGGACCAGTGGAGCTGCTTCTCGGCCCCGGCAAAACTCGGACAGGCCTCCCGGGCGCGATCGCAGACCGTCACCACGTAGTCGAAGTGCCACCCCTGAAACTCATCAATGTGTTTTGAACGAAGCCCCTGCGCGGCCTCGCCCAGGATTTCCGCGACCAGGGGATTGACCGTGCCGGGATGGGTGCCGGCGCTGTAGGCCTCCACGCTGCCGCGGCTGAGCTGGCGCAGGAGCACCTCGGCGAGTTGGGAACGGGCGCTGTTCTCGGTGCAGAGAAAGAGCACCCGCGGCCGCGCCGGCTCGGTCGGCAAGGTTTCCGGCTCGGGGGCAAGGCGCAGGGAGGGATGCAGCGCGCCGATCACCTGCTCTACAACTGAGCGCAGCCGGTCAACCTGGAGCCGGTAGTAGCGCAGACTGGCGTCGGCGTCGCTGGTGCGGCTACTCACCAGTCCTAACTGCTCCAGTTGCCTCAGCCGATCCTCCAGATCCTCCCGCTGAACCCCGAGACGAGCCTGCAGATCCCGGAGGTGAGCATCGCTGGCAGCAAGGCTTTTCACCAGCCCCCACACCACAGCGTCGGCGAGCACGCACGCGAGCGCATGAGCATCGTCATAGTCGGTCGTTCCTGGCATGGTCATAGGCGCCCCCTGAGCGGCACATCCAGTAAGTTCTCCAAGAGGAGGGTCCGGGAGGGCTGCGCCCTCCCGGAAATCCTCTTTTCCGACCGCTCGTGAAACAGGACCTGCCGGATGCGCCACTATGTTATAACAATCTTGACTGATATAATAGCACACTCGCGGCGAACATGGAAGGGCCTGGGAGGCCCGGGCCAGGGACTTCTCCGCCCTGCGGTAGGGGCAACGGGCCGGTCACCGCCTACTGCGGGGTAAAGAGGTGTGGGGAAACCCGGTTTCTCCATGCCCCCGGGAGAGTTGCGAGCTTCAAAGCCCCCGTCCCCCTTTCTCAGGTGTAGGGTTTTCCGGCACATCCTCGCGTCACATTCGCGATCTGGGGCATCAGGACGCCCAATTCCCCCTCTCCACCTATGGTGGAGGGGGGGCACGGGGGTAGGGGGGTGAGGATCGGAAGCGCATTGGAATGCCGAAAACCCCTTCTCGCTCGAAAAACCCTACCCCTGAGAGCCCGTCCCCCCCGGTCACCGCCTGCCGGCCAACCCCGCGCCCCACACCTCGCCGCCGGGCCAGGCATCCTCGTCGGGGCGCCAGAGCTCGCGCACGTCACGGGCGCGCCGCAGTTGCCCGAAGGTCGTGGGAATGAACACCACCCGTCGCAACCGCGCCGCAGGCACCGGCAACGGCAGCGCCGCCAGCGGACCGATGTCCACACGGTAGTAGCGCGTGCTGGCGCGCGGATGGTCCGGTTCATCGGGTAACAGTTCCCGGCGCGTGGTTACCTGGTAGCGCAACACCGGCGCGTAGTAGCGCACCGACCAGCGTTCGGCCCCAAAGGCCCCCGTCTGGTAGAAGGCCAGATACTCGGCGGCGAAGCGTGGCGGCGCCTTTGCCAGCGGCACGCGGTACCACCCCGCGGTGCGCGCCAGTTCCAGATCGCGCGGACGTGGCACCACCGCCACCAGCACCCGCGCGGCATCGTCAGGCAGTTCGGTTTGCATCGCGTCTCCAGATCCCGGTACAATACTCCATGGCTCACCGGAAGGGGAGGGGCCGGTAGGGCACGGCCCTCCCGGAAACCCTCGTTCCTCACCCGGTCATAAGGAGGGTGGGGAAACCTGGTTTCCCCACGCCCCTGCCCGTGGGCGGGCGCCGGCCCCCCCGCCGGTTGGCGGAGAGAGACCGGATTTTCCCTCGTCCCCGCTGGCGGGGAGGAGCTGTGAGGGCTTGACCCTCCCAGAATGGAATGAGCCTTTACAAAGAATGTACCGCTCAGAGGATAGCAAACGTTATGCTTTCACGCTGGTTGGGATGGCTCGCCGCCGGCTTGCTCCTGGCGGGATGCGCGGCCCCGGCGCGCCCCGAGATCCGCGCCCGCATTGACGCCGCGGCGACCCTCAGCAACGGCGACGCCGGCTTCGCCCGCGCCCTCGCGCCACGCCCGTTCGTCTTTCCCCGCGACCATGGCCCCCACCCCGAGTACCAGATCGAGTGGTGGTACTACACCGGCAACCTCTCTGCCGGCGAGCGCCAGTTTGGCTATCAGTTGACCTTCTTCCGCAGCGGGCTGACCCCCCGACCCATCGCCCGCGAGTCGGCCTGGGGCGCAACCAGCGTGTACATGGCCCACCTGGCCCTGAGCGACGTCGCCCGGGGGCGCTTCTACGCCTACGAGCGCTTCAGCCGCGACGCCGCCGGTCTTGCCGGCGCTTCGGGCGAACCCTTTCGCGTCTTCCTCGAGGACTGGTCCGCCACCGGTTCCGGCCCCGAGGGAATGACCATGCTTCTGCGCGCCGCCGAGGGCGAGGTGGCCCTCGACCTGACCCTCGAGAGCCAGAAGCCGCCCGCGCTCCAGGGCGACCGGGGCCTCAGCCAGAAGGGGCCGACCCCCGGGAACGCCTCGTTTTACTACTCGTTGACCCGTATGGCCACCACCGGTACGATTCGCGTGGGCGACCAGCACCACACTGTCAGCGGGTTGAGCTGGATGGACCACGAGTGGGGCACCAGCGCCCTCGAAGCCGGCGCCGTCGGCTGGGACTGGTTCAGCGTGCAGCTCGACGACGGCTACGACCTGATGTACGCGCAGGTGCGCACCCCCACGGCGGTCAGTTACAGCTTCGGCAGCCTGGTTGACCCGGCGGGCCGCGCCACGCCCCTTGACCCCGCCGAGGTGCAACTGGAGGTGCTGGCAACCTGGCGCAGCCCGGCCTCGCAGGCCCTCTACCCCGCCCGCTGGCGCCTGAGCGTCCCCGGCCGCGATTTGCAGCTTGAGCTTGAGCCGCGCCTGGCCAACCAGGAACTGCCGGTGTCGGTGGTGTACTGGGAAGGGGCGGTGCGCATCCAGGGCTCGCGGCAGGGCCGACCCGTCAGCGGCAGTGGCTTTGTTGAACTCACTGGCTACGCCAGGGAGCAGGGGGGGCGCTTCTGATGGCAAACCCGCCCCTCACCATCGTCACCGGGTTCCTCGGCAGCGGCAAGACGACCCTCCTGCGGGCGTTGCTGGAGCGTGGCGCGGGCGGGCGCCGGCTGGGTCTGGTGGTTAACGAACTGGGGCAGATCGGCCTCGATGGCAGCGTCCTCGAACAGGCCGGCGCGGCGCCCCTGGTCGAACTGACCGGCGGCTGCGTGTGCTGCGAGGCGGGCAGCGACTTCTTGCTGGCCGTCGAAGAACTCAGCGATTATGCTCCCGATTGCATCGTGGTCGAGACCACCGGCCTGGCCGAGCCGGGCGGGATCATCCGGCGCGCCCGCGGGGCCGGCCTGCCGCTCGATGCGGTGGTGGCCGTGGCCGACGCCGCCAACCTCGAGGCGGCCCTTAGCGCCTCTCCGGTGGCCGCATGGCAACTCCGCGCCGCCGATCTGATCATCCTCAGCAAGGTGGACCTGGTTGCGCCCGCCGAACGGGCCGCGGTTACCGAGCGGCTCCGCGCCCTCAATCCCCGCGCCGCGATCGTGCCCGCCAGCTACGGCCAGGTGCCACCCGATCTGCTCTTTGGCCCGCGGCTCGACCAGGCTGATCCTCCCCCCAGGCCCGACCATCTGGAGCGGGACGCCTTCAGCAGCCTGGCGTGGAGCGGCGACGCCCCCCTCCGACGGGCGGCGCTTGAGGCGGCCCTGCGCGACGCCGGCCCCGCCGTCTTCCGCGCCAAGGGCATCATTCACTGCACCGATGCGCCCTGGCCCGACGAGGTGCAGCTCGTGTGCGGACGCCTGAGCTTTACCCCCCTGCGCCCCCGCGCCCCGCTCATCCCCCTGAACCGGCTCGTGCTCCTGGGGCCAGGTCTCAATGCCCGGGCGGAGCACTACGCCGCAACCCTCGACGCCTGCGCCGATGACCCCGCCCGCGCCGCCGCCTGGCGGGCGCGCTACGCCGCCCTGTTTGACCCGTAGAGG
>JAOACN010000375.1 GCA_026417815.1 Chloroflexaceae bacterium
GTGTGGAGGTGTGGAGGTGTGGAGGTGTGGAGGGGTGGAGACCGTTACCCGATCCGATCGCCCATCCAAAGCTCTACATCTCCACAGCTCTACACCTCCACACCTCCACAGAGCCAGTCCGTAGAGACTCCGAAGGCGTTAAGATGAGACTCGCTTCGGTAAGCAGGGTTGCGCCCCGCCCTACACGACCCCGGCGGCGCGCAGGGCCGCGCTGACGCGGGGCCAGATGGCGCGGTGGTCGGTCACGTTGCGCTCGCGGTCGGTGCGCACCTCGACCAGGTGCAGGCCGCTCCCCTCCAGGCCGGCGCGCACCGCGGCGCGGAAGGCGGGCCAGTCCTGCGCCAGGGTGTAGCGGGCGCCGTACAACTCGGCAAGGGGCCGGAAGTCGAGGCCATGGGGCGTGCCGAAGAGTAGTTCAAACTGGTCGCGCTCGCTGGCCTGGGGCAGGAACGAGAAAATGCCCCCGCCGTCGTTGTTGATCAGCACAATCGTCGCGTTCAGGCCGTGGAGCCTGGCGGCGAGCAGGCCATTGGCGTCGTGGTAGAGCGAGAGATCGCCCAGCGCCATCACCAGCGGCCCGGCGCCCCCGGCGACGGCCCCCAGGGCGCTGGAGACCAGTCCGTCAATGCCGTTGGCCCCGCGGTTGCCGACGATGGTCAGCGGGCGCGCTCCGGCGGGAAGGAAGGTGTCGCAGTCGCGCACGGGCATGGAGTTGCCCACGAAGAGTGTCGCGCCGGGGGGCAGGATCTCGGCCAGGTGGAAGAAGACCCCCGGCTCGCTGATGCGCTCCTCGGGGCCGAGGACGGCGGCGATGGCCTCGCGGGCGCTCCGGTCGGCGTCGCGCCAGGCCCGCGCCCAGGGGGTAAGCTCCGGCGCGGCGGGCAGGCGGGCGCTCAATTCGCGGCAGAGCCAGGCCGGGTCGCAGAACAGGTGCTCGGCGGCCAGACTGGTCGGCTCGCGCCAGCCGGCGCCCTCGTCCACGACGATCTGCCGGGCGGTGAGGTGGCGCTGGAGGAACTGGAGTACGGGCTTGGAGGTGGGCATGGCGCCGAAGCGCAGCACCACCTCGGGGGCGTAGCGGGCGGTGAAGTCCTCGTCACGCAGGAAGGCGTCGTAGGCCGACAGGACCAGGCGCTGGTCGTGGGGGCCGTGGCGCGCGCCGGAGAGAGGATCGGCCAGGATGGGCCAGTTGCGCCCGGCGGCGAGACGAGCGACCGCGGGGGGCAGGTCGGGCGGGCAGCCGGGGCCGCAGAGGATCAGGCCGCGGGCCACCGGGGCGAGCCGGTCAGCCAGCGCGCCGAGGGCGGCCTCGGGCAGCAGCCGGGGGCCGGCCACCACGGTCGCCGCGGGGTGGGCCGCGCCGCCGCGCGCTTCGGTAGGGTCGCCCGAGGTTGCGGCCAGGCCGGTGGAACGGCTCTTGAACAGATCCTCCAGCACCGCCCGGTCGGGCACCAGCGGCTCGCGAAAGGGCAGGTTGAGGTGGACAGGGCCGGCGGGCGCGCCGCGGGCGGCGGCCAGGGCGCGGGCGGCCACGGCGCGGAGGTAGGGCAGCAGGGCGGGCGCCTCGCCGGGAACGGGCAGGTCGCTGAACCAGCGCGTCATCCCGCCGAAGAGCCGCACCTGGTCAATCGTCTGCGGCGCGCCATTGTCGCGCAACTCGTGCGGGCGGTCGGCGGTGAGGACGACGAGGGGCACGCGCGCCAGGTCGGCCTCGGCGACAGCGGGGTGAAAATTGGCCGCGGCGGTGCCGGAGGTGCAGACCAGGGCCACCGGCTCGCCGCTCTGGCGGGCCATGCCCAGGGCGAAAAAGGCCGCCGAACGCTCGTCCATGTGCATCCAGACCCGCGCGCCGGGGTGGCGCGCCACGGCCAGGGCCAGGGGGGCGCTGCGCGAGCCGGGGCAGACGACGAACTGGCTGGCCCCGCCGCGGACGAGTTCGTCAATCAGCGTGCCGACCCAGAGGGTCAGGGTGTGGATATGGTCGTTCATTACTGTGTCGGTTCGGCCTGGCGCCGCCCCGGGCGGTGAACCGGGGGCCATAAGCTCCCCAGGAATGTCTTTCGGAGGGGCGAAGCCCCTCCGAACCTCCCTGCCGAGGCGCCATCAACTATGGCAATCCAAAATCCAAAATCCCCAATCCCAAATAGTATTACCCCGCCCCCAGGGCGCCGAGCATGGCCCGCAGCTTGATCTCGGTCTCCTGCTCCTCGCGCAGCGGGTCGGAGGCGGCCATAATTCCGCAACCGGCGAAGAGGGCGGCCTCGCGTTCGCCGATGAGGGCCGAGCGGATGGCCACGGCGAACTCGCCCTGCCCACGGGCGTCAACCCAGCCGACCGGGGCGCCGTACCAGCCCCGGTCGAGGCGTTCACGGGCGCGGATCCAGGCCAATGCGGCCTCGCGGGGCTGGCCGCCGAGGGCCGGGGTAGGGTGCAACCGCTCGACAAGGTCGAAAATGGTGTGCTCGCCGCGGATGCGCCCGGTGACGGGCGTGAAGAGGTGCTGCACGTTCCGCAGGCGCATCACCTCCGGTTCGGCAGCGGCGCGCACCTCGTCGCACAGATCGGCCAGGTTGGCAACGATGCGGCGCACCACCACGGCGTGCTCGTGGCGGTCCTTGGCGCTATCCAGGAGCGCCCGGGCCAGGGCGTCGTCCTCCTCGGGGGTGGCGCCGCGCCGGATGGACCCGGCCAGGGCGCTGGCGGCCACCAGGCCGTCCTTGAGACCGACGAGCCGCTCGGGGGAGGCGCCGAGGAAGGTGCTGCCGCCGCGGGCCACGGCGAAGACGAAGGTTTCGGGGTAATCGCGGCGCAGGGCGTCGAGGGTTGCGGCGGGATTGAAGGGTCGCGCCGAGCGGGCGCGCACCTCGCGCGCCAGCACGACCTTTTCAAGCCGCCCGGCGCGCAGGTCGCTCACGGCATCGGCGACCATGGCGCGCCAGGCCCCGGGGGGCAGGGCATCTTCAAGCTCAACGCCGCCGGGCACCTGTGGCGGGCGCCAGGCGCGGCCGATCAGGGCGCGCAGGCGGCGCGCCGCCGAGAGGTGCAGATCAATGGACGAAGTCTCGGGGCCGACCAGGCCGTTGACGGTGAGACTGGCAGTATCGCCGACGCGGGCCAGGACCAGACGCGGCAGGAGCAGCAAGCCGTCGGGATACCCGGCCCAGAGGCCCGAGGCGGGGCGCTCGGGGTCGAAACTGAACCCTACGGCAGCCATCGGGCCGCTGAAGGGCAACGCCGGGTCGGCAGCGATGCAGGCTTCGG
>JAOACN010000379.1 GCA_026417815.1 Chloroflexaceae bacterium
ATTCGTGGGCGTATCATCACGCTCCTGATGTTGAACCGCCCGGCCATTGGCGCTGGCGCCCGCCTGTCACCGCTCGATGGCAAGAACATGAATCGCAAGGAGAGACATGCCGTCGGGCCTGGCGTGGCTCTGGATGCTGAAGCCCGAGGTCTACCGCGATCACGGTCTGATCTGGATCATCAGTATTGCGCTCTATTTTGCATCGCTCCTGGTTGGCGCCATCAAGTTTCGGCGCTTTGCCAATCTGCATCTGCATTCCAAACGGTACGGATCGGTGCTCATGTATCTCTTCACGTCGCATGCATTTATCGCGGACCAGTACAGTTTGTTGCTGTTCTACCTCGCGATGGGCATGTTTGTCATATCTTCAACCGAAGGTTTGCTGTTGCAGTTGATCTGCTCGCACGTGGATGAACATATGGGGTCAATCCTCTTCGTTCTCCGGCGCCGGCTCTCCCGGTGAGCAACCATACTCGATGAGGAAGATGATGCGATCGATCGCTGATGCTGGCGTTGATCGGCAATGCGTCGAGTGGCTCAACTCGTTTGCCGGGCCACGGTCAACACCGCAGAACTGGCTGGTGGTGATCAACCCATCCGCCGGCCACCACACGAACGGATGGCTGCGGAAGATTGGCCGCCGTATGCAACGCGAGCTTGGGAGCAAGGTAGCTATCACCCGTAGCTACGATGAGATCGCTGAACTCCTCCAGGGGGCCGTGGATGCGGAGGGAATAGCGGTCTTCGGAGGGGATGGCACGGTTGCCGAGGCGGTCAACCATATGCGTCTCGATCGCCAGCACCTTCTGGTGCTGCCCGGAGGGACCGGCAACGGGCTGGCGCGCGATCTGGGGATCGCGTCCGTCGATCATGCCCTGGCCGCCTATCGTGCAAACAGGCGGCAAAGCATCGATCTGCTCCAGGTCACGTTCGCTACGCCCTATGAACGCATTTGCCGTCTGATGGTCAGCACCCTGTCATTGGGATATGCAGCCGAAACCGTGGTACTGGCCGGGCGGCTGCCGCGTGCGCTCAACGCATTCCGCTATGTCGGCGCCTCGATCTTGCAAACCGCCCGGATGCCCAACCTGACGCTGGCCGTCGAGATTGACGGAACGCCGCCCCTGGAGGTGCGCCTCACCAATCTGATGATAAATAACACCAGACACGCGGGCAATTTCTGCGCCTTTCGCAGGGCAAGCCTGCTGGACGGCCAATGTGACCTGTTGCTCGCCAAAAACAGTCTCTGGCAGCAGATCCTCAACAATCTGGCCGTCCTGTCACACACCCATCTGTATCGAAGTGGGCGCGAGTTCCGCGCGCGGAGGATCCGCATTCGGTCCGCCAGGCCATTTCGCCTCATGCTGGATGGTGAGATCTGGGAGGATGTGCGCGAGTTGCACGTGCACATCCTCCCCCAACGCCTGTGCTGTTACTGCCGGTTCGCAGGTTGATGGCCATGACCGACCGGCACCTTCAGGTGTTGCTGATCTACGGCGTGTTTCTGGCGCTGAGCATCGGGTTGGCGCTGACCGGGCGCCGGCTTCGGACCGCCGAACGCGGGCCGAGTGTGTGGAGGAAATACCCGACCTACATCTTGCTCAATCTGATCTTCGTTGCAGCCGCCTGGCTGCCCGCGTCCTGGCATGGCCTGGCGCTCCTGCTCGCGCTGATCGGCGGTGGCGCCAGTTGGGAGATCGCACAGGCGCTCCGCTTAAGCAAACTCGAGCGCAGCGTTCTGCCAGCAGCCACCGTCAGTCTGGTGCTCGCCGCCGCATGGTTGCCCCTCTCAGCGTATCTGTCGATCTGGCTGGCACTGCTGCTGATGGCCGTGGCCGCCAGCGCGCTGATCGCTGCGCGTGACCGGACTGGTCCGCGTGTGCTTGGCATCGCGGGCGCGATGGTGTACCTCCCCTTTTGCCTGGCGCCCCTCCTCTGGCTCTGGCACGGCGAGGACGGCGGGTTCCGGGTCGTCTTTTTGTATTTGATTATTGCCGGGAATGATGCCTTTGCCCAGCTTACCGGGCAGTTGTCTGGCGGGCGCTTACTTGCGCCACAGATCAGCCCGGGCAAGACCATCGCCGGGGCAATCGGCGGATTCGTCTGTGCCGTTGTCCTGGGTGGGGTGCTGAGCACGACAATCGGCTGGTCGGTTGGGACCGGCGCATCCGTCGGAGCGGCGCTGGGGATCGCGGGACAGGTTGGCGACCTGGTCGAATCGAGCTGGAAGCGCGCGCTTGGCATAAAAGACTTTAGCGCCGTGCTGGGGGCGCAGGGAGGGGTGCTCGATCGCTTCGACGCCTTGCTTTTCGCGTCGCCAGTGTTTTATCTGATAGTAATCAGTCCATTGGTCGAGCCGTGAAATCTCTCCTGCGCGCCGTGCTGAGGCATCTGGTTGCTGTTGGTCAGCAAGACCGGGCCGCGTCGCCGTTCCGGCGGCGGCGCCACGCAGGCGAAATGGTCGGGAACCTGGCCGTTGTGCCAGAGGGGCGCGCCCTGGTCGGTCTCCTGGACGAACCAGCCCATGCCGTAGGCGCCCATCTCGACGCCCAGGCCGCCGGGCTTGACCGCCGGTCGCTGCGTGTCAGCCATACGCTCCGGGGACGATCGCTTCCCCCTCAACAATGGCCAGGGCCGCGCCAGGGATGTTGAGCGCGGCCAGTTGCCGTTCCAGGTAGGCGTCAATCTGCGCGTAGGCGGGGTTGGACTGTCGCCCACCATCCCCGGGGCGAGCGCCAACGGAGCGAACCAGAGCGTTTCAGGCATGGGCCATTTTACCCTGTGTTCCTCTGGCCCGGGCAAGGAACGTCGCGCCTGCGGCGCGCTCGGCTGCCGCCGCCTCGCGCAGCGCCGTCGCCATGCGCCTGGCC
>JAOACN010000403.1 GCA_026417815.1 Chloroflexaceae bacterium
GTGTATAAGAGACAGGAGATCCCCCTCAGTGCCGGGCACGGCCTGGGCCGCCAGCGGCGCCGAGTTGTACGCGGCGATCCTCGCCAGTGTGCGTTTCTTCCCGCCAGCGGCCTCTGCGCCTGCCCGGGAAGCACGGGCCGAACAGCCGCCAATCCTCACCACCGGGCCGGCGGGGTTCGTGTTGCGCATCGGCGGCAGCGACGGGCCACCCCGTGGGCGCTTCGTCTCGGCGCGAGGGATGACCACCGCTCCCGATGGCACGCTCTATCTGGCCGAGAGCAGCCAGGGCGTGTGGGTCTTCGCCCCTGACGGCGCGCTCATAGGAACCTTTGGCGGCGAGGAGTTGCTCGACGCCTACGATGTGGCGCGCACCCCCGACGGCGACCTGTTCGTGGCCGACTACGGGCGCAACGCCGTCGCTCGTTTCCGCGCCGACGGCACGTTCGTGGGGCGCTGGGGCGGTCCCGGCAATGCCCCGGAGCAGTTTGGCTTCTCGTCGCCCCAGCGCATCGCCCTGGGGCCGGATGGCAGCGTTTACGCCCTCGATACCCGCCCTGGCCCGGAGAGCGGGCGGGTGGTGAGCAGTGTGGCGCGTTTCGACCCCGAGGGGGGCCTGCGCGAGCGCATCGCACTACCCGCCGATCTCGCGCCCGCCGATCTGGCGGTGGACGGCGCGGGCTTTCTCTACCTGGCCGATAGCTTCAGCGGCGTGGTGGTCAAGCTCGACCCGCGCGGCGCGGAGGTGGCCCGCTTCGGCGATCCCGCCGCCCGTGAGAGTTTCGCCGGCGGCGCGATTGACCTGGATGAGCAGGGCAACATCTACGTGGCCACCTATGCGGCGGGGGTGCTCAAACTGGCCCCCTCGGGCCTGGTCATCGCGCGGGGCGGGGGAGCGGTCGCGCCAGGCAAGATCCCCGCGCCGGGCGAGTTCAGCCTGCCCAACGGCATCGCCGTCGGACCGGGCGGCGTGGTCTGGGTCAGCGACAACAGCGGTGAGTACAGCGCCGTCACTGCCCTGCGCCTCACCACCGACGAGGCCGCTGTGGCCACCGCGCTGGCCCAGGCGCCTCCAGGCGCCCCGACCGTGGCCCTTCCCAGCGAAAACCTGCTGCGCCAGTGGGCCGGCGCGGCCAGCGCCAGCAGCTTCTACGCCCCGGATTACGACCCTGCCGGGGTCACCGGCCCGCCCGATGTGGAAGGTTGCCAGGACAGTCCCAACGCCTGGGCCGCTGCCGCGCCGAACACCCTGGAAACCCTGGAGGTGCGCTTTGCCACGCCGGTCTTCGCCGTGGGCCTCAACGTCCACCAGAGTTACAACCCGGGCTTTATCAGCAAAATCGAACTGCTTGATGAGCGTGGCGAGGCCAGAACGGTCTACACTGCCACCCCGGCCCCGGCGGAGACGTGCCCGGGCGTGCTGAGCGTCACCTTTGCCCAGACCCTGACGCGCATCGTCGGCGCCCGCCTGACGGTGGACCAGCGGGCCGGGGCCACCTGGGCGGAGATTGACGCGGTGGAGTTGCTCGGGACGCCGTGATGGTGGATTTTGGATTGCGGATTTTGGCGCGGTAGGTAGGGCCGAAGCATTGGCGCAGCCAATGCTTCGGCCCTACCTACCGCGGGGCGGTTTTGGAGCGCGGCGCGGCGTACTCCGTCGGCTTGAGCAGCCGTATGCAGAGGACCAGACAGACAAGTGTGAGGATCAGCGAGAGCGCAAGGTACACCATCCAGGGTGACGGCACAATCACCTGGCCCGTGCGGGTAGGGATGTCAAGGAAGAAGGGATCTTCGCCGCCGGCGAGTGAGGCTGCGGTGAGGCCGAGGGCGATGAAGGGGTGGATGGAGAGGAACAGGCCCATCACGTACACGTACCATGGTTCCCACGGGCCGCTGAAGGTATCGGTGAGAGTGGAGATGACGAAAAACAGAAACGGCACCCCCAGCAACAGCGCGATCACAATGCCCTGGGCCAGCACCGTGGCCGAGAGCGTTGAACGCATCAGCGCCGATGCCAGTAGCCCGATGGTGGCGTAGCACACGGTGGTGACGAGGATGCCGATAATGCCGATGAGCAACTCCGCGCCGCTAACGCCGCCGAAGAGGAAGGCCAGGCCCGCAAGCGGCAGAGCGGCGATGATCATCAGCAGGGCGAAGGCCAGCGCCGCGACCAGTTTGCCCAGGACGATCTGCCAGGGCGAGAGCAGCGAGATGAGCAGCAGATCGTAGGTCTGGCGCTCCTTCTCGCCGGAGATCGCCCCGGCGGTGAGCGCGGGGCTAATCACACAGACCTGCACGAGCGTCGCGACCATCACGGTGAGGAAGATGCCCTTGCCGATGCCCCGCCCGGCCTCGGGGTCGTTGATGCCGCGCTCGAACGCGCTGGCCGACGCGGCATAGACCAGCAGGGTGACAATGGCGGTGATGGTGAGATAGGCCACCAGCATGACCAGCGCCCGCTGGCCGCGGATGCGCCCGCGCAACTCGCGGGTCAGGACGGGGTTTGAACGGATGCGCATAGAAGCTCCTTTGCGCGACCTTTTGCGTTGCTATTTGCGGTAAGGTGCGGAGGGCGCCGCCCTCCGCGTCTCCCCTCCGGCAGGGGCGTGGGGAAACCCGGTTTCCCCCTCTCCTCCAGACACGCGAGGAAGGAGCGTTCCTGGGAGGGCGCCGCCCTCCCGGACCCTCCCAGAGGAGGTTTCGGACAGGCTCTTAACGTGAGTGTGAACCCGTCTTCGTAAACATCGGGAGATGCTCCTATGGCTGGCGTGCGCTGGCGCAAGGTCCAGCGTGACCTCATCCACACCCCTACGCGCACCGTGCTGGTGGTGCTCTCAATCGCGGTAGGCGTTTTCGTGTTTGGCACGATTATGGCCACACGGATCACCTTGCAGCGCGAATTGCGGGCCAGTTTTCTTGCCACCAACCCCCCCAGCGCGATCATCACCACCGCACCCTTCGACGAAGAACTGGTCGAGGCGGCCCGGGGCGTTCCCGGCGTGGCCCGGGCCCAGGGTCGCCGCGCGGTCCCGGCGCGCATCCAGGTCGGCCCGGCCGCCTGGCAGGAGGCCGTATTGTACGTGCTGCCCGACGATGGCGCAATGGAGGTGAGCATCGTCAGGCCCTACGCGGGGGCCTGGCCCCCTCCGGATCATGCCGTACTGATCGAGCGCGCGTCAACCAGGAGGGCGCGGGCCACGGTCGGCGACACGCTCCGGGTCGCGTTGCCGGGCCAGCATGCCCGTGAGTTGCCGGTGGCCGGGTTGACCCACGACCTGAGCCTGCCGCCGGCGGTGATTAGCGGCCAGGTCTTCGGCTACATCACCTTCGACACGCTCGAATGGCTCGGCGGAACGCGAGGCTACCAGCAACTCGCCATCGTCGTGGAGGGGGACCGGACCGACCCGGAGCACATTCGCCACGTCGCCGCCGCCGTGGAGCGTCTGTTGAAGCGCAGCGGCCGCGAAGTGTATACCGTCGAGATCCCGCCGCCGCTGCAGCATCCCGTCGAGATTCTGCTGCCGACGATGATGGCGATCATGACCACCATTGGCTCGCTGGCGCTGGTGATCAGCACCTTTCTGATCATCAATACCATCAACGCCATCCTGACGCAGCAGACGCGCCAGATCGGGGTGATGAAGGCCATCGGGGCCAGCGCGGGGCAGATCGCCCGCCTCTACCTGGGACTGGCGGCGGCCTTCGGGGCCCTGGCCCTGCTGCTCG
>JAOACN010000439.1 GCA_026417815.1 Chloroflexaceae bacterium
TCTCGTGGGCTCGGAGATGTGTATAAGAGACAGACCTACCAGGCTCTGGTCAATAACGTGCGTGGCATCATCTACTACGCTTACAATGACGGTTACTGGCGGCTGGAGGAGCATCCTGCGGTGTTACGGGCGCTGCGCGAACTGGCGCCCGAGGTGCAGCGGCTGACGCCCGTATTGCTTGATGGCGCCCATACACCGTTACAAACCGGCAAGCCGGATCTGCTGGCGGCGCAGTGGCGTTACGGCGATGAAGTGTATGTGATGGTCGTTAACGCGACCGATCGGGCGTCCGCCGTGACGGTCAGCCTGGCCACGCCCGTGTCGGGGCCGGCAAAGCCGGTCTTTGACCATCGTCCAGGAGGGATGACCTTCAACGCTGGCCGATTGCAGGGGTCGCTGGAACCGATGGCGGCGCACGTGTACGTCTTCAAAGCGGCGCGCTGAGGCGGAGTTCTCAGTGACGTTACCGTTCTGGAGGGACGCGGGGAGGCGGAGCCTCCCCGCAATCCGCTTCCGCCCGTGGCGGGCGCGCAGCCTGGACACGTCTGCCGCCGCGGACGGAACCAGCGCATCGCCGCGGGCGCGGCCCTCCGCACCCTGGCCAAAGGAGCGCCTACTGGAGCGAACGGCTCGCCTCACCAGCGCCAGGGGTGTCAGGCGCTGCGCCGAGGGCCCGCAGATGCATGAGCAACTGGGGGTACAGCAGGTTCAACCGCTCGAGGGCCGGCGCCGGTAGCGCCCAGACGACGGTCGGCGCGGCGGCACAGGCGCTCAGGCTGTGGGATGAGCCGTAGAGTGCCGCCTGGTAGCCAAAAAGCCGTCCAGGTTGACGCAGTTCGTTAACCACCAGGCCATCGGCATCGGAAAACTGAATGGCGCCCTCAACGAGCACGTAACCTTCGTAGCCTGGTTCGCCACTGGCAAACAGACACTCTCCGGCGTTCAACGATCGGGGCTCGAAGTCAAGCGCCAGGTCAAGGAGGCTGGCCCAGGGCAAATCGCCCAGCACCGGCGTCTGGGCGAGCCAGTCGGCGCGAGCGCAGGCCGTGGCCAACCCCAGTCGCTCCGCCGCTGGCCAGAAGACCTCGGGGCGCAGGCGCAACAGGGTAACCTGCCCCTGCGCCATCGGGGTGCTCGTGCGCGCGCTCCCCAGAAGCGCGCCCCGCTCGCCAATGCTGCTCCCGCGCCCCAGCACCCGCACCGGCGCTTCGCCGATGCGAATGGCCACGATGCCCGAGTGGACGATGTAGGCACACCCGTCCGATGGATCGCCCTCGTGGAAGATAGTTTCCCCGTCAGGAACGCTCACCACCTCAACTTGCCGGGCCAGGCCGAGACGTTCGGAGGACGACAGGCGCGCGAACAGCGGACAGGCGGCGATCGTCTCGGCCAGTTCGATGTGCCCGTCGTCGGGCAGGGGTGCGCCCAGGCCCACCACCGAACCGCTGGCGGCAAACTCGATACGTTCGGCCATCTCAGCACTGGTCTCGGGCAGGGCATGGGTGCGCGTATGCGCCAGCACCAGGCGCTGGCTCTTGGCCGTCAGCGCCTGCAGCAGACGCGACGAGAGCGTGCTGTGGGTCGTGCCGCCGCCGACATCCTGCACCAGCACGCTTGCGCCTTCGGCGAAGCGCACCAGTTCCTGGCGCCGTTGCTCCGAAAGCACGCCACGGGTGACGAGTTCGTCGAACCACTCCTCATCGTAGCGCATATCGCCCGAATAACACACGCCATTGACCCGCACGGCCAGTGTCGGCACAGAGTGCACGGCATAGATCGCCTCGAAGCGCCGGCCCTCCAACTCCAGCGGCGTCCCCGGGTTCAACGGCACATAGTCGAAGAGCGCCGCCACATCGGCGACCGGCAGGTCGAGCATGGCGCTCAGCACCCGCAGCAAGCCCTGATAGATCAGGTCCGAGGTCAGCAGGCGCACCCGGTGGCTGCCCATCAGGATCAACTCGGGTAGCCCGGCCAGATGATCCTCGTGCAGATGTGACAGCACGACCTCGGCGATATGGCTCGTGGAAAGGCCCAGATGGCTCAGGCGCACGTAGACGTAGGCGGCCGCGTCGAAGAGGGTGGCCTGGGTTTCCACGGTAGAACCGAGGTAGGCCAGAAAACATGTCGTAATGCCGTCAGGATCGAAACCGTCGCTGCCGCCGATGAACTGGAGCGTCAATTCCTGGCGTTGCAACGGTCGGGGCGGCGCCAGGGTCAGCGGCAGCGCCACGTCAGTGATGCGCGTGCTTACGCGCGCAAGCTCCACCGTTCCCTCACGAAAGACAAACGCATCGCCCTCCAGGCTGATGCTCGCCGTACCCAGCGCCCCGCCGCCGGCCTCCAGGCTCACGATCTCGGCCATATCATCGAGTCTGGGGGCGCGCCCCAACGGCGGATAGTACGCTACTGCTGCACACTCGGCCTGCAACCAGTCATAGTCGCCGAACATCGTCGGGTCGAACGGGCCGTTGATGGTCTCCTCGAGCAACCTTCGCAGCCGGCGCGCCTGAGCCTCGGTCACGGTGATCAGGCGTACCTTGCGCCCGCTGACAAAGTAGTTGGAGTAGATCAAAAACTCAACACTGGCATAGTTGATGCCCCGCCGTACAAAACCGCCGGAGCCTAACTCACTTCCAGGCGGAACATCGGGAGGGATCAGGATCGTTCCGGGCGGATTGATATGGTTCGCGAGAAGGTACTTGAGCGTCTCAGGCGGGCAGTTGACCAGCACGTCACCAGCCGAAGTGGTAACCACGGTAATCGAGTTGGGCAACCTGCGTATCCGCTCCGAGGCGCCGGGCTGCGTGTTCGCGGTGGGCATCGAGGGGCGTCCTTTCACCGGCGCGAGGTCCCTGACGCCGGCGTGCAAATCTGCCGGCGCCCTGTTCCAGAGGGTATTATAGTAAACGCCCCCTCGCTGGTTGTTTGCATACCGTGTTCTTCGACATGTTCACATCAGGTCATACTACTACAGTTGTAGTTCGTATGCCAGCGTCCCCTGTCATTGGCGCAGGGCTAATGCAACGTCTCTGGGGCGGCGTAGCCGCCCCGCACCCCGCCGCGGGAGGCAGACGTTGCACCAGCCCGGGCAAGCCCCGGATTTTTCCGCGGTCGCCCGGGCGGCTATGCTATAATATCCGGAGATAGCACCGCACTCAGGAGGGATTATGTCCGGCCATTCCAAATGGCACACTATCAGGCGTTCCAAAGGCGTTGCCGACCAGCGGCGCGGGCAGTTGTTCACCAAGCTGGCCCGTGATATCACCCTCGCGGTCAAGGAGGGTGGCAGCGGCGACCCGGACATGAACTTCCGGCTCCGCCTGGCCGTGGATAAGGCGAAGTCGAACAACATGCCGGGTGACAGCATCCAGCGCGCGATTGACCGCGGTCTCGGCAAAGGCAACGAGGCCGCCCTCGAAGAGGTCTACTACGAGGGCTACGCGCCCGGCGGCATCGCCCTGCTCATCGAAACCGCCACCGATAACCGTAACCGCACCAACTCCGATATCCGCGCCACCCTGAACAAGGCCGGCGGTAGTCCCGGCGAACCAGGGTCGGTCAGTTGGATGTTTGATCTCAAGGGCTTGATTACCGTGGACCTCGCCGGCACCAGGATGGACCCCGATGAGGTGCAACTGGCGGCGATTGACGCTGGCGCCGATGATGTCGAGGTCGAAGGTAACGTGCTGGAAATCTACTGCGAGTGGACCCAACTCAACGCCGTGCGCCAGGCGCTGCTCGACCAGGGCGTTCCCGTTATCAGCGCCGAGAAGACGATGCGCCCGAAAACGCAGATCGAGCCTGACGAGAAGGACGCCCTGGCCGCCATGCGCTTGATCGAGAAACTGGAAGATCTTGATGACGTCCAGAAGGTCTATTCCAACCTCCTGATCACCGACGCGATGGCCGCCAGGTTCGAGTAGTCCCAATGCGCGATGTGAACCGGGTGCTACAACGGAACGTCGTCTCGGCGGGGGCCGCGGCCCCCGCTGAGTTTGCCGTTCTGGTGCGGCGAAGGTCTTTCGAACCTCCCCTCTGAGGGGCAGTCTCGTTGTAACAATAGCTGCCTGGAGGGGTGTGGGAGCACCCCGCTTTCCCCGGTTCCGGCCCGCTGGGACGCTCTGGGAGGGCGCTGCCCTCCCGGCTGCTAACCGGTTTCCAGCGACCAGGCCGCACAGGCGACCAGTGCGAGGGCAACTATGCGCACGCTGGGCATTGACCCCGGCACCGCAATCATGGGTTGGGGTATTGTGGAGAGCAGCGATGGCCGCCTCACCCTGGTTGACAGTGGCGCGCTGACCACCCCTGCCGGCATGCCGCAACCAGAACGGCTGCGACTCCTCTACGATGGCCTGCGCGACCTGATCGCTCGCTATGCGCCCGACTGCGCGGCAATCGAAGAACTGTTCTTTGGCAAGAACGTGAATACGGCCCTGTCGGTCGGGCAGGCCCGCGGTGTGGCCCTGCTGGCCCTGGTGCAGGCCGGGTTGACCATTCACGAGTACAAACCGCTGGCGGTCAAACAGGCCATCGCGGGCTATGGTGGCGCCGACAAGAAACAGATGCAGGAGATGGTGCGCCTGCCCCTTGGCCTCGAGGCCGTTCCACGGCCCGATGATGCCGCCGACGCCCTGGCCGTGGCCATCTGCCACGCCTATAC
>JAOACN010000447.1 GCA_026417815.1 Chloroflexaceae bacterium
TTGACGCCGAGGATCCGCGCCACCGGCTCGCCTCTCGATCGGCGCGCAGCGAGCATGGCAATCGCGTCGCGTTCGCTCGCGGTGAGGATGCGCGCGGCCTGAATGCCGTCAAGCTTGGGCATCTTGATGTCCATCAGCACCAGATCGGGCTTGAGTTCGCGGGCCAGGTTTATCACGCTCACCCCGTCGCCAGCCTCGCCCACCACCAGATAGCCGAGGCCGACCAGGGTCTCCTTCAGATTCATGCGGATGATCGATTCATCGTCGGCGATCACCAGGCGAGTCTGTTGAGCCATGGGACACCTCATTCGAGCCTGTTCGGATAACCAGGTTATCCGATTTCTTTCCGAGAGGGCTACGCAATCCCAGACCTTCTCCTCAGGCAGGGGCGTGGGGAAACCTGGTTTCCCCGTCCTCTCTCAGGAGTTGTTCAGATAGGCGCTTCACGCGCCCTTTCGGTAGCCGATACCGAGCAAAGTATAGCACGTTGGAGCGGGAGGGGTCAAACGCTTCGCGAGGGCGGGTGTAACGTTCGCGCCGATACATGGATGTACGGCAGGCAACGCGCGGCGCCGGGCAATCCCGGGCATCGGGGCCGCAACGACCCCGTCCCGATGCGCCGCGCCCGCCTGGCAGTCAAAACATCCGCAATCGCGCAAGGGGAGGGACACGATGCGGTACCTTCGACGTGTGGCGAGCGATGGCGAAGAGATGATGGCGGCGCGGCCCCGCTGGTGCCGGGCGCTGCTGCGGTATGCCTGGCTGTGGTTCCTCGCTGGCGTTGTGCTTGTGGCGGCGTTGCCGCCGCGCCCGGCGTCCGCGCAGAACCCCCTCTGCGACGTTTCAAATCTTCTGGGCAAATGGGGACTATACTGGTTGCAGACACGCACGGTGGTGGTCGAGGGACATGAGTTGGAACTGCGCTTCTGCGCGCCCCGCGAGCACAGCATCGTGGCCGAGCAAATGCTCGATCTTGCCGTGCGCGCGTTGCCAGTGCTGGATGCTCTGACCGATGTGCGCCTCGATGGGTCGCACCAGCGCACGTTTTTTCTGGAGGACACCCAGAAACTGCTTGTTCTCAATGCCGATGGGTTCATTGACAGTCGCAACGATGCGATTACCCTGCACCCGGGCAGCCTGGAGTCAACGGTCATTCACGAACTGGCCCACTACTGGTCTGACCGGCAGCGCTTTCCCGAACGCTGGATGGTGGAAGCCTACGCCGAGTACCTCACCAGTCTGGCCGCGCCGCAGTTGGCCGTGTTCTTCAAACCTCTGCTGCAGAAACGCGCCTGTGAGGGGTTGCCGCTGCAGGACTGGAAGCCCAGTTGGGGGCCCGCAGACGTATGCCCCTATGCCGTTGGGCTACAGGTGTTTGAAGAACTGGCCGCCGCGGCTGGCCCCGACACCTTGCGGCGCGTGATCGGCGACCTGAGCCGGCAGCGGGGGGGCGTGCGCAGCGAGGCGTTGCTGACCTACCTGGAGCGGGAGAGCGGGGCCAACCTGAGCCCGCTGATGCGCGGGCGCGTTTTCGGGCCGGAACTGGACGACCGGTTGGAGGAACGGGCCAAGTTGCAAGATCGCCGCATCCAGGCAACCAGCGCGGCCGCTGCCGTCGGCATCCCCATGCCCCCGGTGGTGGCCGAGCACCTGAACGCCTGGCGCCACCAGGAGGCCGCCGCGGCATTGGAGTGGATCGAGCCGGTGCTGCATGAGGTCAGCGTGACCCATGAGCGATGCGTGGCGCTGCAACTGGACTGCGCGGCCCTCTGGCGTGATCTGCCGCCTGACCCGGGGCGCTGGATGGCGCTGCGCGAGCGCCTCCGCGAAGCGCCCCAGATCCTCAGCGTGTATGGCAACCTCCGCGATGCTGCCGAGGCGCTCGGTCTAGAGATGCCGGCGGCGTTCAGCGACGAAGCCGCCCGGCTGAACTTCGCGGCCCTGCGCGGGTTGCAGGCGGCGGAGGAGACCCTGACGCTGGCCCGGACCACCGAAGAGCGCTGCGTTGCCGTCCAGGCCCCCTGCCCGGCTACCTGGCGCCAATCCTGGAACAAGGGCGATACGCTGGCCGCTCGTGGCGTGCTCGAAGCGTTGGGCGCCCTGCTCAACGCCGCCGCGCAGCTCGAAGCGCGCTGCGAGGGCCTGGAGTTTCCCTGTGGCGCGCTCTGGCGGCAGGCCCTGGCGCGGGAGGGACTGGAGGCCGCGAAGACGGCCCTGGACGTTCTGGCGAACCTGCTCGATACCTACGCCCGTCTCGAACCGGGCTGCAAGCGCCTGGGGCTGCCGTGCGCGGCGGTGGTGCGGCAGGCCCTGGAGCAGGAGGGGCCGGAGGCCGCGAAGACGGCCCTCGCCGGTCTGCAGGACATCATCGAGCGTGGCACGGCCCTTGAAGATCGGTGTGGGGATCTCGGAGTGACGTGCGCCTCGCTCTGGCGCGAGGCCATCAAACAGGGGGATATAGCGGCGGGGCGGCAGGTGCTCGGGGAACTCGAGACGTTGCTGGATGAAGCCGTCCGAGTCGAGCAAGCGTGCGCCGAGGCCGGATGGTCCTGCGCGAAGGCCTGGCGCGACCGTCTCGCCAACGCCGGTCTGCGGGAGGCGCGGGAGGTGCTCAGCGCCCAGGAGCGGGCCCTGCCTGTGCTTGCCGAGACGGAGCGCGGCCTCGCTTCGTCTTTCTTCGCGCGCATATCGGCGCTCATTGCGACAGAAGGCGACTCGCCCCGGGCGGCCGACCCCCTGGCCGAGGCAAAGAGGCTGTTCGAGGAGGGCAAGGTGGAGGAGGCGCAGGAACTGGCCAACGCGGTGAAGCGTGAGTACGATCAGCGCGAACGGCAGTGGCTCATCGGCGTGGCGTTGCTCATCGCTGTCATCGTGGCCGGCCTGGGCGCGCTGCTGTTGTTCAGGCTGCGCCGGCGGGCGGCGGCGCCGGCGAAGGGTGCACCGTGAGCGCGTGTCATGCCGGTTCCTGTTGAACGGACCGCATAGGCATCGTCGCCAGGTCTGATTGGGACCGCCACGAATGGCAATCCAAAATGATTTTAGCCGTTCGCAGAGGCGGGGGCGCCAGAACGCGGCAAACGGGCAGTCGCTCGGGCGCCGCGTTCGTTGCGTTGCCGCCCGGGATGCGCAGCCGGCACGGAATTGTAACGAGAAGTTCACCGCGGAGGGCGCAGAGGGTTGCAAACAGCCCTTCCTCCGCGCTCCTCTCTGTGCTCAGCGGTCAACCTGAACAAGTGCGTTGACGGACTATCAAGACACCCATGTGCAGGGTGATCGGATTTTTAATCTTTCTCCCCGCTGGTGGTGCGGCTGCCGTGCTATACTTCTGGTCAGCAACCCAAAACCCGCTCCGGGCGCCGGCCTGAGGGAGCGGGTCTCGTGCTGGGCATCCATGTGGCTTCCTGATGAGACCTGGCGATGATGCTCTTGCAGTGTGTTCAACAGGAATTGGCCGTATGAGCGTCACCCGGTTGTCCCTGACCCTGGCCCGGCGCCGCCACAACCAGCAACTCTTCGCCGACCGCCACCTCGACGTGACGCCGCCCCAACGCGCCGCCCGGCAGACCCGGCGCGACGAGGCCGCGCCGGGTCTCGCCCGCGTCGGCGCCATCCTCGCCGCCTTCACTCCATCCACCAATGAGGCCCAGACCGAGCGCGAACTGGTCCGCCCGGCGCTCGAGGCCCTCGGCCACAGCTTCGAGATCCAGGTCCCGCTGCGCACTCCCGCGGGCACGAAGAAGCCCGACGACCTCTTCTACCGCGACCGGCCCCCCCTCAGCGCGAACAAGAACCGCCCGCTGACCAATGCTGACCTCGCCGCGGGCGACGCCAGGCGCCGGGAGCGGGGCCTCGACGTGACCCTCGCCGGCGCCGACGAGGCGATCAGCCGCGTCGCCGCCTGCCAACCTTGAAGACCCGTACCGGTGCCGAAGTGACCATCCCTGAGCCTGAGCCTGTCGCCCCTGTTGTTAACGCCGGGCAAATGCAGAAGACTCAAGAAAAAGCAGACGAGGCCAGTCTGCATACTGAGGTGCAATGGCTGCTGCTCAAGCTGGGCAGTGACATGGGCCTTGATGTCTGGGTGGCGCGGAACGATCGAAGCCGGGTGTACAACGGACGTCCCCTCGCGGATATGCCGCGAATGAAGGAGACGCTGCCACTCCAGTTTGACGAGGCAACCACGCGCACGATAGAACTTATCGACGTGCTCTGGCTCCGTGGAAACGCCATCGTTTCGGCCTTCGAGATCGAGTGTACGACCTCGATCTACTCTGGCCTTTTGCGGATGTCCGATCTTGTGGCGATGCAGCCGAACCTGAAAATCCCACTCTATCTCGTTGCCCCTGACGAGCGCCGTAACAAGGTTATGACCGAAATCAACCGGCCTACCTTCGCGCGTCTTTCGCCGCCAATGAGCCAGGTTTGCAGCTTTATTCCAATCTCGGCCCTACGTGATCGGCTGAAGGATATTGCGTCAGTTGTGCAGTATCTTCGGCCAGAGTTCATTGAAGACATCGCCGAGGTCTGTATAGTTGAAGAAGCGTAGGCCAGCACGAAACCCGCGCCCATGAACCTGCCGGCAACGGTTGTGCGTCCCCGGATGTCCGGGATGATGTACGCGCCATGGGGTGGAGAGTAGAGACGGCCCGCAGGGCCGTCCCACGCATCGTCGCCGG
>JAOACN010000147.1 GCA_026417815.1 Chloroflexaceae bacterium
TTCGTTACCCCGGGGTTTTCCTGGACCCTCTCACAGGCAAAAGCGGGTCCAGGAAAGCCCCGGGGTAACGAATGGAGATCACCCTCATTGGCGAATATGAAATAACCTCTACCCCCGACCACGAACCGGCCCTGGTCATCCACCACGTGGTGCGCGGCTACGATGCCGCCATTCTCGATGGGGCCGCCGTGGCGATGCTGCGCGACCTCCTCGCCGTCTCCCAGAAGCGCATTCGCGCCGTGGGCAACTATCAGGCCATCTTCGGATCTGGCGGCGATATGGCCCTGTATACGGCCACCGGTCAACGCGCCGTCTACCTCAATGCCGAGCAGACCGCCCGGCTCGCGGCGCTGCTTGGCGTTACCGCCCGGGGTTAGCCGGCAGGCGGTTCCAGGTGGGTCTGACAGGGCTACGCTCTCCCCGGCCCGCCCCAGGCAGGGGCGCGGGGAAACCTGGTTTCCCCACCCTCCTGACATCAAACATCTGCAATCCCCCTGGCCTCCACCTGCACCGCCATCCGCAGGCGCTCCACCTCACGCAGCTCAAACCGGCCCCCTCCGATGGTCAGCGCATCGGCGGTGCCGCAGGCCACCCCCAGGCGCAGGGCCTCGGGCAGGGACAGGCCACGCAGCAGGCCGGTGACCAGGCCCGCCAGCAACGAGTCGCCACTGCCCACGCTGCTCACGATCCGCACCCGGGGCGGGCGGGCCCACCAGGCGCCGCTCGCATCGGCGGCGACACAGCCCTCGGCGCCCAGGCTGATCGCCGCCAGGCTGACACCGCCGGCGCGGAGCGCCTCGAGCGCGGCCAGCGCCGCCGGAACATCGCTCACCGGGCGGCCCAGCGCCACTCCGGCCTCGTGCCCATTCACCTTCACGCCCCAGGGCCGTGTCGCCAGGGCCGCCTCCAGCGCCGGGCCGCTGGTATCCACCATCACCGGCAGCCCGCGCGAGGCCAGATCGGCCAGCAACCCACCCAGGGCCGCCGGCTCGACCCCGCGGGGCAGGCTGCCAGACACCACGGCGAGCGTGGCCCCTGAGGCCGCCGCCAGCACATCACCGGCAAAGGCATGCCAGTCGGCGGGGGCAAAGATCGGCCCGGACTCGTTCAGCGCGGTGGCGTCGCTGGCCGCGCGGTCAACCACCAGCACACAGGTGCGGGTCTCCCCGGCCCGGTGGCGCGTCCAGCGACCCGACAACCCCTCGGCGGCGGCCAGATGGGCCACCGCGTCGCCGGTCAGCCCGCCGAGGGGCGCGCAGACCAGCGCCGGCTGGCCCAGGGCGCGCGCCGCGCGGGCCACGTTCAGCCCCTTGCCCCCCGCCGCGACGATAACCTCGTCGGTGCGGAAGACCCCGCCGAGCCGCAGGCCCTCGAACACCATCGTGCGATCCAGGGCCGGATTGGGTGTGATGATCAGTAGCACAGGTTTTCTCCTTAGTGGTGCATCCGGCAAGTCCTGAGGCGAACATAGGCGGGTTGCCGCAGCGCGCTGTAGCCGTACGGGGGCCGGTTTTCATCGGGCGTTGTGCGCCATTTGTCACTTGCCGCTGGGCGGGGATTGCGGGGGCCGCAGGCCCCCGAAGATCTTTCCCTGGTGCGTTGCGGCTTCGCCGCGCCGCACCAGGAAGGGGAACGTTCGGAGGGGTACAACCCCTCCGAACCTCCTCCCAGCGGAAGCCGTGGCAAGTGACGAAGTAGGGTTAAGAAGAGAATCTCTCCCCAACCCTCCCCCGCTGGGGGAGGGCCCCCGGCGTTTTCCCCAAGGGGGGGAGGCTGGGAGAATCGAGTCATCCCTTAATCATATCCTAAAAAAGCAATAACACAGATTTTACCTCGGCCCTTTATTATCGTCGCGTCCATTGTACTCGCGCACGACAAGTCATGGCCCCGTCGCCAGAACGTCGAGCGTTGCTGGCCAGGGGCCAGCGACGCCGCTTCGTGCGTTCCTGGAGCAAGACAGACACTAGAAGGAGCCCCAGGTCATGGGTGGTCACGACGAGAAGGACAAATGGATCGTTCGCTCTGAGGAGGGGATCGGCGAGACCTTCGGCGCCGTTCTGGAGCGCCGCCTGAGCCGCCGCGACGTGCTGAAGAGCGCCACCATCGCCTCTTCGGTCGCCCTGATCGGTTCGGTCGGCCTCGGCGCCGAGACGGCCGCCGCGCAGCGCATCTCCACGCCTCAGTTTGCTCGGGTCGAGCCGACCACGCCCGAGGTAGATGAAATCAAGGTTCCCGAGGGTTACTACGCCCGCACCCTGATCCGCTGGGGCGAGCCACTGTCGGCCAGCGCCCCGATACACAATGTCTGGGAGCAGACCCCCGAGGCCCAGAGCCAGCAGTTCGGCTATAACTGCGACTTCGTGGGCTATTTCCCGCTGCCCCTCGGCTCCAACTCCTCAACGCGCGGTCTCCTCACGGTGAACCACGAGTACACCAACGAGGAGTTGATGTTCCCGAATTACGATCCGAAGAAGCCCACGCGTAACCAGGTGGATGTGGGCATCGCCGCCCATGGCATGTCGGTGGTGGAGGTCCAGCGCGCCCCCGATGGCACGTGGAGCTACGTGCGGAACTCGCCCTTCAACCGCCGGATCACCGGTGAGACGCCGATCCGCATCAGTGGCCCCGCCGCCGGCCATCCGCTCATGCAGACCAGCGAGGACCCGACCGGCACCGTCGTGCGCGGCACGCTCAACAACTGCGCTGGCGGCAAGACGCCCTGGGGCACCGTGCTGACCGCCGAGGAGAACTTCCACCAGTACTTCGGCAATCTGAGCAAGCTTGACCGAAACGACCCGCGCTACGCCATTCACCGCCGCTACGGCATGCCCGCCGAGCAGAGCGAGCGCGGCTGGGAGTTGTTCCACAGCCGCTTCGACGTGGCCAGGGAGCCCAATGAGGGCTTCCGCCACGGCTGGATGGTCGAGGTTGACCCCTACGACCCGAATATGACCCCGGTGAAGCGCACCGCCCTGGGGCGCTTCCGCCACGAGGCGGCGACGATTGGCATCGCCCCCGATGGGCGCGTGGTGGCCTACATGGGCGACGATGCCGTTTTCGAGTACGTCTACAAGTTCGTCACGAAGGGCAAGTACAATCCCCGTGACCGGGCTGCGAACATGAACCTGCTCGACGAGGGCACGCTCTACGTAGCTCGCTTCAACGACGACGGCAGCGGCGAGTGGCTGCCCCTGGTCTTCGGGCAGGGCCCGCTGACCGCGGAGAACGGCTTCAACTCCCAGGCCGATGTGGTGATTAACGCTCGCCGCGCCGGCGACCTGGTGGGCGCCACCAAGATGGATCGCCCCGAGGACGTCGAGCCGAACCCGGTCAACAAGAAGATCTACGTGGTGCTGACCAACAACACTCGCCGCGGCACCGAGGGCCAGCCGGGCACCGACAAGGCTAACCCCCGCGCTAAGAACGAGAGCGGCCACATCATCGAGATCACCGAGACCAACAACGACTACGCCAGCACCACCTTCCGCTGGGAGATGTTCATCATCGCCGGCCTGCCCAGCGATCCTACGACCTACTTCGCTGGCTTCGACAAGAGCAAGGTCAGCCCGATCGGCGCCCCCGATAACGTGACCTTCGATAATGCCGGCAACCTGTGGATCGCCACTGACGGCGCCGCCCGCGCCATCAAGTACAACGACGGCCTCTTCGCGGTGCCGGTGCAGGGTCCGCAGCGGGGCAACCTCCAGCAGTTCTTCTCCACCGTCGCCGGCTCGGAGGTCTGCGGCCCCGAGTTTACGCCCGACAACCGCACGCTCTTCCTGGCCATCCAGCACCCGGGCGAGGGCGGCACCTTCGAGAAGCCGATCAGCACCTGGCCCGATCGCGTGGGCCTGCCCCGGCCAAGCGTGATCACCGTTCAGGCGTTTGATAGCCGGCCCATTGGGAGCTAGGGCCTCACCCTCCCCCCTACCCTTCTCAGGTGTAGGGTTTTCCGGCACATCCTCGCGTCACATTCGCGATCTGGGGCCTTGGGACGCCCAATTCCCCCTCTCCACCATAGGTGGAGAGGGGGGCAGGGGGGTCAGGGGGGTGAGGATCGCAAGCGCATAGGAATGCCGAAAACCCCTTCTCGCTCGAAAAACTCTACACCTGAGAGCCCCCCTACCCTCCCTCTCCACCGAGGTGGAGAGGGAGGGGGCGCCAGGCGTAGCGAGGCGGGGGAGAGTGAGGAGCAAAGCGCATAGGCGGCAGGAAGAGCACGGGGAAACAGGTTTCCCCGTGCCTGCGCTATTTCAGCACCAGTGGAAGATGAACCTGCCGGCTGAGTAACTCGGGCACGACGAGGGCCCGCAGGGGCTGATTGGCGCCATCACCCGCGACAAAGAGGGTCGTGCCACGGCCTTCGGGAAGGACCAGCACCGGCACAGTAACGATGGGCTCGCTCCCCCCGCGCCCGGTGAAGCGAAGGCGATACACGCCGCCGTCAATGGTCAGCAGCGCCTCGGAACCGAACGGCATCTCCGCCTGCCCCCCGAAGATGAAGTTGCGCTCGTCGCGCAGATCGAGTTGCCCGCGAACGCCTGCCGCGAAGGGCGCCGCGTGCAGCACGCGCAACTGCGCACTGAAGGGCGGGGTCTCGGTAATGTCCGGGAGCAGAACGAGCCGCAGTGGCGCGCCGCTGGCGCCGCCGATCGCCGCGACGGTGTAGCCGCGGCCCCGCTCCAGTTCCACCTCCAGACTGGCCAGTTCCGCCGGCGGCGTCCCCGGACGGTCAACCGCCAGCCGGTAGCTGCCTTCTTCCAGCGGCAGTTCCTCGCTCAACGCGAAGTACCGCAGGTTCTCCAGCACCCGCGTGTCACCCACCCGAACATGCACCGGCGCCGTGCCACTGGCGAAGGGCGCCAGGTGCACGACGCGCACCCGCGCTGGCGCGCGCCGCTCGCGGGGGATCTCGATGACACGCAGCGGTTGCCCGCCGGCCCCGCCGACCACCGCCAGCACCACCTCCTCGCCCGCGGCAAACACCCGTGGCGGCAGGTTGAGGAGCGCCGGAGCAGCAGGCTGGCCCGTGGGCACGATTTTCACATCGATCGCCTGATTGACGGCCACGGGAATCGGCCCCGGCGCCTGGCCGAAGGCGATGTTCAGCAGTCCTGGAAAGGCCTGACCGTTCTCGAACACCACATCCACCGTCGCCGCGGCGCCAGCGGCAAAGGGCGCCGCGTGCAACACCCGGAGGGTCGCCGTGCCGGTCGCGGGGGGCGTGGCGCTGTCGGTAATGGTGAACAC
>JAOACN010000495.1 GCA_026417815.1 Chloroflexaceae bacterium
GCCGAAGGGGGCGCTGTCGGGGCGGGCCACGCCGACCGAGGCGCAGGGCATCGGGTGCGCCGCGATGAAGGGTTGGAGGGGCAGGGCGAAGGCCCCCGCCGGGGCGATGGGTAGCAGGACGCCGTGCACCACCGCCCCGGCGGCGGCGATCTGGCGGATGAACGGGGCGTCGGGCGAGGTACGGGCGGGCGGGTAGCCGCCAGGCAACTCCTCGAGGGTCACGTCGCTGAAGCCCTTCTCGTCCAGGTAGGCGCGGATCAGGCCGGCAATCTCGGCGGGTTGCTGGTTCGGCGCCAGGTGAAAATCGAGCGCGGCCTCGGCGCCGGCGGGCAGCACGGCCAGGTCGCCCTCGGGAACCGGGTGGATGGCGCTGAGGTTGCAGGTTGGCAGGGTCACCTCGGCGCGCACCAGGGGCGCGCCGCGCATGCCGAAAAGGAACCCGTCGGCGCCCCAGGCCGCCAGGCGCGCCGCTTCGTCGAGCTTGAGCTGCCGCAGCAGCGCGTTTTCCTCGCGCGATGGCCCTTCCACACTGTCGTAGAAACCGGGGATGCGGATGTCTTCGTCTTCGCCCTTGATCGCCGCCAGGGCCCAGGTGAGCCGCCACAGGGGGTTGGGCAGGGTGGAGGCGGCTCCGGGGGGCAGGGGATGCGCCGGCCCTCTGGCGCGCAGGCGCACCTGCAACAACCCCTTGCTGCCGGTATAACACAGCGGCGCGCCGCCCGCGGCGCGGTCCCCCACGCTGCCCAGACAGGCGTCGGCGCGCAGGATGGGACCGTGGGCAGCGATGGCCGCCCCGAGGCCCGGCGAGCCGGCCAGCCCGCCACCGTCGGCGACCACGGTCACGCCGCAGGGCAGCTCACCCTCGGCCTCGATCAGCGCCGCCAGGGCCTGAAGGTGCGCCGCCAGCGGCCCCTTGCCCTCGGCCACGCCCCGCCCGTACACCGCTCCATCGCGCTCGGCCAGCTGGTAGGGCTCGTGCGACCAGTCACGCCACGGGCCGGGCGGGGGGGCGTCGAAGCGGTGGTAGAGCAGCAGGGTGCGAGATGTGCGCCCCGCACGGTGGCCAATGACCACCGGCGGCCCCTGCCCATCCACGCGGTGCACCTGCATCCCCAGCCGGCGCAACAGGGCGGCGATCAGGTCCGCGCAGCGCGCCAGCTCGTCGGGGCGCCCGACGCTCGAGGGTTGCGCGCAGAGCGTCCGCAGACAATCCAGGATTGACGCGGCCAGCACGGACATTGACGCTGACACAGGGGCTCCTGCACTGAACACGGGGGCAGAGTCGCGGTTTGCCCATTATAGCACGGCGGGTCGCGGGCAGATCCCGCTCCAGACGGGAGGGGGATGGGGGAACCAGGTTTCCCCATACTCTCCAATTTGACAGCCCTCATGCCCGCCCGTATAATCACGCGAACATTTTTCGGCGCCAGGCGTGTCCCCCCGGGTCACCGTAATGACATTCGGACCGCGAATGTTATCACGGGCGTTTGACGCCATCCCCGGTTTTCGGCTAGACTCTCTTCCATCCCCTGGCAAGGCTCGCGGCGCGGCCGGCGCGCGAGCCGCACGGCAGATGCTCAAAAGGAGGTTCACACGGCAATGGCAAGGTTCCTCAAACGTCCCGCTGCCATGGCGGCGCTTATGGCGCTGCTCATTCCCATCCTGGCAGCCTGTGGCGGCGCCCCCGCCGCGCCCGAAGTGGTCCGCGAGACGGTCGTGGTTGTCCAGACGGCTGAGCCGGTGCGCGAAACGGTGGTGGTGGTGGCCACCCCTGAAGCCGGCGCCGGGGCCTTCACCACGCCCCACCCCATCCTTGGCGACCCCAAGGTGCGCCAGGCGATCGCCTACTGCACCAACCGCCCCGAGTTGATCCAGTCGGTCTATAGCTACCTGACCCCCGAGCAGCAGCAAGAACTGCTCATGGATACCAACCTCCCCAAGACCCACTGGGCAGTGGCCACCGAGGCCGATGGGATCGTTACCTATCCCTTCGACCCGGAAAAGGGCAAGGCCCTGCTTGAGGAAGCTGGCTGGAAACTGGCCGAGGGCCAGACGGTGCGCACCAAGGACGGCGCGCCGCTCAGCCTGGAGTTCACCACCACCAACGCCCAGTTCCGCATTACGTGGGCCACCGTGCTGGAAAAGCAGTTGCTGGATAACTGCGGCATCCAGATCATCCGCAAGCACGCCCCGGGCTCCTGGTGGTTCGGCAGCGCCTCGGGCCTGGCCCGGCGCGACTTCGAGCTTGGCGCCTTCGCCTGGGTGGGCGAGGCCGATCCGGGCGGGCGCACCCTCTACGCCTGTGACCAGATCCCCCTGCCCGACAACAACTGGGAAGGCCAGAACTACATGGGCTGGTGCAACGAGGCGGCCAGCCGGGCGATCACCGCGGCCAACAACACCCTGAACCGTGAGGAGCGCATCAAGAACTACAAGGCCTTCCAGGTGGAGTTCACGAAGGATATGGTCAGCCTGCCGCTGTTCCAGCGCCTCGAGGCTTACGCCTGGAACAAGGCCCTCCAGAACATGAAGCCCGATCCCACCGAGTACATCACCGCCAACGCCTACGAGTGGGCGCGCAGCGACAACGAGGATACGATCATCCTCGGCTTCACCCAGGAGCCGGCCTCGATGTTCTCGCTGGTTGAGAGTGCCGCCGTGCAGCGCCAGGCGGCCCAACTGGTCGGCGGCGTGCTGCAAACGCAGTACAGCTATGACTTCCAGCCGGTGTTGCAGGATGGCCTCTCCACGATCGAGAGCGGCAAGGCCAAGAATGAGGTGATCGAGGTCAAGGAAGGCGATACGGTCTGGGATGCCACCGGCGCGGCAGTCGAACTCAAGCCGGGGGTCGAGATCGTCAACTCCGACGGCGAGACCATCGCCTACCAGAGCGGCACGGTGAAGATGAACCGGCTCACTGTGACCTACGATCTCGTCAAGGGCATTACCTGGTCCGATGGCGAGCCGCTGAAGAAGGCCGATCTCGAGCTGAGCGTCAAGATCGCCTGCGATCCGGATTCGGGCGCCGTGAGCTACACCTTCTGCGAGTCGCACCAGGGCGCCGAGGGGGTGAACGTGACCAGCGACAGCAGCTACACGATCACCTTCCTGCCCGGCGTGCAGTGGCCGACCTACTTCCTGGCCCCTTACGGCGGTTACCCCTCCCACCAGACCGTCTCGGACGGGCGCAAGCTGGCCGATGTGCCGGCCAAGGAGTGGGCGACCCTGCCGGAGGTTGCCGAGACGCCGCTGGGCTATGGCCCCTACATCCTCAAGGAGTGGAAGAAGGGCCAGAGCATGGTCTTCGAGGCCAACCCGAACTTCGTGCTCGGCGCGCCGAAGGTGAAGAACGTGATCATTCAGTTCTTCGCCGATACCAATGCCGCCGTGGCGGCGCTGTTGACCGGCGAGGTTGACATCCTCGAGAAGGCCACCCTCGGCGCCGGCCCCGAGGTGGAGACAGTGCTCAAGGCGGCGGCGGAGGGCAAGATCGAAGCCAAGACCGACGCCAGCCCGACCTGGGAGCATATGGATATGAACCTGTTCGTGCGATAAGGCGGCTGTGCCGCGTAATGGAACGAAAGGGACGTTTCTGAGAGGGTGTAGCCCTCCCAGACCCTCCCATTGGGAGGGGGATGGGGAAACCTGGTTTCCCCATCCCCCTCCGGGCGCTTATTTTCACGTTAGAATGTTCCTGGGAAGGCTATGCCCTCCCGGACCCTCCCGTGGGGGCCGTGTTCATCTCCTTATCGGGTGGCCTCACCCCCAGAAAAAGCCATGACCGCCTATCTCATCCGCCGGCTGTTCCAGATGCTGATCGTGACCGTTCTCTCGGCGATGCTGGGCTACACCCTGTTGTACCTGGCGCCGGGGGGGCCGTTGTTGTTTTTGCAGCAGATGCAGAACACCGGTCAGAACCGCGTGAGCGAAGAAGACATCGCGCGCCTGAAGGCGCGCTACGAGCTTGATCTCTATCTGGCGGTGCGCTTCACCCGCTGGCTGATCGGCTTCCCCGGCGGGCCGGTACGCATCGGCGGGTGGTACCTGCTCCCGCCCGACACGGTGGTGGGCTGCGCCATTCCCGGGCAGGTGCGCCTGCGCTACCCCGACGGCACGGTGGAAATTCGCGAAGAGGGCTGCGCGCGGGCGGTCACCCTGGCCGACCTGGAGAACCGCCGCACCAGCCGCGGCATCCTCTTTGGCGACTTTGGCTTCTCTCAGCAGATCGCCCGCGACCGCCCCGTGAGCGACCTGTTGATGAGCCGCCTGCCCTACACCCTGTGGCTGATGGGCGTCTCCACCCTGCTGGCGATCCTGATCGGCGTGCCGGTAGGGATCTACTCGGCGGTGCGCCAGTATTCGCGCTTTGATTACGCCATGACCACCATCACCTTCATCGGTTCGTCGCTGCCAACCCTGTTCATGGGCGTAATGGCCATCCTGATCTTCTCCGTTCTGGCCAAGGACGCCGGGTTGCCCTACCTGCCCTCCGGCGGCGCGCAGGCGGTGCGGGACTACACCATCCCCTGGATCGGCAGGGTGGAGGCGGGCTCGTTGCTGGATCGCTTCCTGCGCTTCATTATGCCCGTCAGCGTGCTGACGTTCTTCAACATCGCCGGCTGGAGCCGTTTCGTGCGCGCCAGCATGCTCGAAGTGCTGCGGCAGGACTACGTGCGCACCGCGCGGGCCAAGGGCGTGCGCGAGCAACTGGTGATCACCAAGCACGCCCTGCGCAACGCGCTGATCCCTTTCATCACGCTGCTGGCCGGCGTGCTGCCCACCCTGGTGGCCGGCGCGGCGATCACCGAGTCGGTCTTTAACTGGCCCGGCATGGGCCGGCTGCTGGTCGACTCCCTGGGGCGCAGCGACTACACCGTGGCCATGGCGATTCTGTTTATCAGCACCGTACTGGTATTGATCGGCTATTTAATCTCGGATATTCTATATACAATTGTCGATCCCCGTATCCGGCTCTCGTGAGGAGCAACGTTCGATGGCCACAACCACCTCGGCGGTTCCCGAAGCCGCCGAACGCGCGCAGCCGCGTTCCGAAGGCCAGTGGGCGGTGGTCTTCCGGCGCTTTCGGCGCCACCGCCTGGCGATGATCAGCCTGGCCGTCCTGGCGGTGATCTTCGGCGCGTCGCTCCTGGCGCCCTGGATCGCCCCCTTCCCCCGCGACGACATCGGGCTGGACCGCGTGGCCCTGCCGCCGATGAGCGTTGATCCAGAGAATGGCAAGCTGCATATCCTCGGCACCGACCACCTGGGGCGCGATTTCTTCACCCGCGTGATCTACGCCGCCCGTGTCTCGCTCATGGTCGCCATTTCGGTGACTACACTGGTGGCGATTATCGGCACCATCCTGGGCCTGCTGGCCGGCTACTTCGGCGGCTGGACCGATAATCTGATCAGCCGGGTGATGGAGTTTGTCGCTACCATCCCCGATCTGCCTATTCTGTTGATTCTCAGCGCGATCATGATCCAGAATGCCGATCTAATTGTCTTGCCGGCGTGGATCATCGGGCCGGTGGCCTGGATCATGGCCGTGCCGCTGCGCGAGGCCACCCAGGTGACGTTGCTGATCCTGGTGCTGGCGTCGCTGGGCTGGGTCGGCGTGGCGCGCCTGATGCGCGGCATGGTGCTCCAGGTGCGCGAAATGCAGTACATCGAGTCGGCGCGGGCGCTCGGCGGCGCCAATACCTGGATCCTGGGCAAGCACGTCTTTCCCAACGCTTTCCCGCCGCTGATCGTGGCTTTCACCCTGGGCCTCAACGGCGCCCTGGTCAGTGAGGTGGCGATCAGCTTCCTCGGCTTCGGCGTGCAGGACCCCACGCCTACCTGGGGCAACATGATGGGCTTCGCCACCAGCTACATGTTCAACCATCCCTGGATGCCGCTCATCCCCGGCCTGCCGATCTTTCTGTGTTCGCTGGCCTTTAATTTTGTGGGTGATGGCTTGCGGGACGCGCTTGATCCGCGCCTGAAGATCTGAGGCGAGCGTGGGAGGGTCCGGGAGGGCTGCGCCCTCTCAGAAAACCTCTTCTCACCTCGTCGTCGCGCGGCAAAGCCGCGCCGTACCAGAAACGAAAAACACCGGGGCCGGAGGCCCTCGCAACCCCGACGCCCGTGTGAGGGGCGAGCATGGGAGGGCGCAGCCCTCCCAGGAACACCCTGACGCCCGTCTGTGGCGAGGGCGCAGCCCTCCCAGACAATCTCCCTACCCCTCATCGTCGCACGGCGAAGCCCTATGCAGCCTGATAAGGAAAGAGAAAAAAACCCTTGAGCACATCACCGGTTTCCGCCCCCGCCACCGCGCCACGCGCCACGCCGCAACGCGGCGAGGTTCTGCTGCGGGTGCGCGGCTTGAAAACCTACTTCTTCACCGAGGCCGGCGTGGTGCGCGCCGTGGACGGGATTGACCTGGTCCTGCGCCGCGGCGAGACGCTGAGCATCGTCGGCGAGAGCGGCTCGGGCAAGAGCGTCACGTCGCTCTCGATTATGCGCCTGATCCAGTACCCTCCGGGCAAGATCGTCGAGGGCGAGATCATCTTCGACGGCGTGGACGTGCTCGCGCTGAGCGAGGAGGACATGCGCCGCATCCGCGGCAACCGCATCTCGATGATCTTCCAGCAACCCACCACCTGCCTCAACCCGGTCTTCCGGGTGGGCGACCAGATCGTCGAGGCGTTGCAGATCCACCAGGGACTGAAAGGCGAGGAGGCCGAGCGCCGCTGCATCGAGCTACTGAGCATGGTCGGCCTGCCCGACCCTCAGCGCCGCGTCAGGCAGTACCCCCACGAACTGTCGGGCGGGCAGGCCCAGCGCGTGATGATCGCCATGGCCCTGGCCTGCAACCCCGAACTGCTGATCGCCGATGAGCCGACTACGGCTCTCGATGTCACCATTCAGGCCCAGATCCTCGACCTGATGCGCGCTCTGCGCGAGCAGATCGACACCTCGATTATCCTCATTACCCACGACATGGGCGTGGTGGCCGAGATGGCCGATACCGTGGCGGTGATGTACGCCGGGCAGATCGTCGAGTACGCCGACGTGCGCAGTCTCTTCGGCGACCCCAAACACCCCTATACCCAGGGCCTGCTGGAGTCGATCCCCGTGCTGGGCGAAGTGGTGGATCAACTGGCGACCATCCCCGGCACGGTGCCAAACCTGATCGACCCGCCCACCGGCTGCCGCTTCGCCGAACGTTGCTCCAGGCGCTTCGAGCGTTGCGACCAACCGCCGCCGATGTTTGACCTGCAAGACGGGCGCAAGGTGCGCTGCTGGCTGTACGAGCGAGGGGAAGCATGAGCGTCTCGGTACCCGCGGGCGATCCCGGCGTCCTGCTGGAAGTCAACAACCTGGTCAAGCATTTTCCGATCAAGGGCGGGGTGTTGCGCCGCACCGTCGGGCACGTCAAAGCCGTGGACGGGGTGAGCTTCTTTATCCGCCGCGGCGAGACCCTGGGCCTGGTCGGCGAGAGCGGCTGCGGCAAGACCACCACCGGGCGCACGGTGCTGCGTCTGGAGCGGGCCACCTCCGGCGAGGTGCTCTTCGAGGGCAAAGACGTGCTCAAGGCGAACCGGAAGCAGTTGAAGGCCCTGCGCCGGGATATGCAGATTGTCTTTCAGGACCCCTACGCCTCGCTCGACCCGCGCCTGACGATCGGCGAGAGCGTGGCCGAGGGGCTGGTGATCCACGGCATCGGCACGCCCGCCGAGCGGCGCGAGCGCGTGCGCGAGGTGCTGGCCCGCGTGGGCCTGCATGCCAGTCAGATGAGCCGCTTCCCCCACGAGTTCTCCGGGGGGCAGCGGCAGCGCATCGGCATCGCCCGCGCCCTGATCATGGAACCCAAGCTCATCGTCTGCGACGAGCCGGTCAGCGCCCTGGACGTCTCGATCCAGTCGCAGGTGCTCAATCTGCTCAAGAACCTGCAACGGGAGTTCGGGTTGACCTACCTGTTCATCGCCCATAACCTGGCCGTGGTGGAACATATCAGCGACCGGGTGGGGGTGATGTACCTGGGCAAGCTGGTGGAACTGGCGGGGCGCGACGATCTGTTCCGCGAACCGCTGCATCCCTACACGAAGGCGCTGATC
>JAOACN010000497.1 GCA_026417815.1 Chloroflexaceae bacterium
AGATTGAAGAGGCCCTCGGCGGCGAGACGCGCCTTCAGTTCTTCAAAGCGCGCGTGGAGCATGCCGACGCCTGCCGGTAGAAGCATATCGGCGTAGAGTTGCAGATCGCCGCGCTGGGGATAGATCGAAACGTAGCCGTGAACCAGGACGGCCTCGCCGGGGCGCGGCAGGGTGGATAGGCGCGAAGCGGCTGAACGCCACATCACCGCCCTGAGCAACGCCTCCGAGTCTTTGAGGCTGAAATAGCAGTGACCAGAGGCGGCGTGCCGTTTAAACTCCGAGATCTCGCCCGCAACCCACACATCGCTGAGGAGCGGGTTGGATTCGAGCAATTCGCGGAGGTACGTGTTCAATTCGCTGACGGAAAGGGCCTGCTGCATGCGGGGATCGGGCGACCCATACCGGTTGCGCGGCACGCGCCCGTCATGGGTCGCCCATGGGCGGTTCAGAGCGGTTCGATGACCATAAGCGGCTGGCCATACTCAACCGGCTGGCCATTTTTCACCAGGATCCGCGCGATGCGCCCGGCGGCATCAGCTTCGATCTCGTTCATCATCTTCATCGCTTCGATAATACCGATCGAATCGCCGACGCGGACCTCGTCGCCCTCCTGGACAAAGGGCGGATCCTTGGGTGAAGGCGCGGCATAGAACGTGCCAACCATTGGCGCGAGCACCGTGTGCCCCGCGGGCATCTCAGCCGGTGGACCCTCCGGTGCCGGGGCCGGCTGGAACATCGGCTGTACCGGTGCGCTCGGCAGGGGCGAGGGCAGCGATGTTGGCAGAATCGGCGCCACCGGGAAGGACGGCGACGGCTGCGGGGGGACGCCGCGCTTGACATGGAGTTTGGCATCGCCGCGCTCGATCAACAACTCCGAGATATCCGTCTCGTGGATCAGGCGCAGCACTTCACGCACGGCGTCAAGACCGAAAACGTCAGAACTGGTGACAGGATGATCAGAAGTTACGTCGCTCATAGCTTTGGCCAGAGCCTCCGTATTACAGAATCTCTCGTATTGTAGCATACAATTGCTGCGGCGCAGCAGGTTCCGGGAGGGCCACAGGGCCGATGCAACGTCCGCCTCCGGCGAGGAGGTTGGGGTGGCCGGGCTGCCCCGACACTCTGCGTGCGTAACTGTTCACACTTGAGGTAACAAGCAGAGTCTGGGAGCGAGGGCGTCTTGCCCTCGAAACCACAACGAGGGCTGGAGGCCCTCGCCCCCAGGAGAAGGATGAACAGTTGCCTGCATGCTTCGCGGTACGCCTGAACAAGCGCCGTCTGGCGGCGAGGAGGCGCGCCGTGTGGCTAACCCTTTACACTCAGTAGCGGTCCCTTACCTTTCGGCGGGGGGCGCCTGTGGTATCCTCCTCGGTACGAAAATCGTGAAGTCATGCACAAGGAGCGCTTCTATGCCGCAGAACCTTGGCACCTCTGACCGTGACATCCGTCTGGTGCTTACCGCCATTTTCGGGCTGATTGCCCTGTTCGCCCCCTCTGGCGGCGTCTGGCAAGTGGTGCCGGCACTGCTGGCGCTGGCGATGCTCACCACAGCCGCGGTGGGTTTTTGCCCGTTGTACGCCGTCTTTGGCATTACTACGAACAAGGAACAAAGCGCCGTCGAGAAGTAACCTGGTCGGCGCGCCCCGGAGCAGGACCTGGCCGGCGGCTGGCAACCTGGCGTCAAAGGAGGATATGGCGCGGAGGGCCAGGCCCTCCGCGATCCTTTCGCGCCTATTCACTACAATGAGACTTCGTCTCGACGTAGGGCCACAGGTCCCCCAAAGGATTTTCCTTTCCGCTGCGGCGCGACGTCGCCGTGCCGCACCGGAGCGTTCGGAGGGGCCTCGCTCCTCCGAGCCTCTCCTACAAGCGGGAGGGCGGGGGAACCGGGAACGTTCCATGCTCCGGGCGGAACAGTGGGCGCGAACCGTATGTCACAGCCCTCTCTGATTACAGTAAGCATCTACCGGCGATACTACGGCTACCGCTACACCGATCTGCCAGTCGATCGGCTCGAAACCTCCGGCCTCATGATTGACTGTAGCGGCAGCTTTACCCGCCCCCAACACTACGATCTACGTCCGGGGGACATCGTGCGCTGGCGGGCCGGTGATCGCTGTATCGAGGCGGTCATCACCTCGGTCACCCGCGACTCCACCTCCGTGCGCGCCGAATTATCCGGCGCGCATCTGCTTCCCCCTGACTTTTTTCTCTATTGAGACGAACTTGGCCCGCTAAAGGAGGGGGAAACCGGGTTTCCCCCGCGTCCCCGCCCGTGACAGGGGGCTGACGACCGCCACCCCGGTTGGCCCGCGGCCCCCGCCGAGACGAGGTCTCGTTGTAGCGGTAGGGAAGCTCCGTTTCCCCATACCAGCAGCAAGAAAAATAATAATGGTTCGCGCTCTATCCAATCCAAAAGGAACGCGAACCGCTCTCAATCAACTTCTTATTTGCGCTCATGGTACGCGCTACGCCGGGGAACGTCAATGCAATGACTGGTCATCAACACCTGTTGACAGATGACCAATTGTCAATAACCTGGCCGCAGGCTGAGCCTGCAAGCGACCAGTTCGCCCCGGAGCACACGCTGGCCACAACCGCGGGCGACGCGGCGTCCTAACAGTTTGTTCAGCCTGGCCACACGTAGCCGGACATCGGGCACAGTTGATGCAACGTCCGCCTCCGGCAGCGGGGTGTGGGCTTGCCCCTCGGCACTTCCCGCCCGGGGCCTGCGCTGGTCTCAGAGATACTTCTCGCCGCGGATCACCTCGGCATCCATGCAGTAGACGATCACGGCATAATCGGCAAAATAGTGATCGGCCACGTAGGACATGATCCGCTCGGCAACCTCAGGCGAGACCAGCGTCTCGATACGCAGATTGGGGCCTTCCCAACTGCTGGCGTGCACACCTCGCGTTCCCTCGCCGCGGGCCATCACCAGGGTGTAGCCTCTGGCGCCAAGCTGCCGGAGTTCGCGCAACAGGCGCTCTTCGAGCACCGCCTCGGCGACGATGGTTACCAGCTTGAGTTTCTGCACAGGGCGCCTCCTCCATGGTTGCACGGAATGGAGTATGCAGAGGGGCGAAGCCCCTCCGAGCCTTCCTCAGGAGGGCTCACTATCATTATAGTGCTAATACAACTACAACGATACTTCTCCTTACGGGTGTGACGAAACGTTCTGCACGTGGCGCGGCCCACCGGCCCGCCGGGAGCCTGAAGGCTCCGGCTAGCCTTGCGCAGGCTACCTCCGTAGCCTGCTGAAGCCGGCGCCGGCTTCGCCGTGAGCCCTGGCCTGAGCCAGGACGAAG
>JAOACN010000622.1 GCA_026417815.1 Chloroflexaceae bacterium
GCCCCGACCTGGTGGTGGCCGTAGGCCGCGCCGCGGGTCTGGATCTCGCGCACCACCGCCGCGGCCAGGCGCTGCGGATGCAGGCTGAAGTTCAGGAAGGGTCCCACCGCCTCGACCGCGCCGATCAGCGAGTCGGGGCCGGGGCGGATCGTGGCGGCCAGTTCCGCAGCCAGTTGCGGCGCCGGCACGCCCAGGGCCTTTGCCGCGCGAAAGGCCGGCAGGGCCAGGTCGGCGGGAATGTTCGGTTTGGGCGTGGCCAGTTCGATGGTCTCCGCGGGCGCCCGGCCCGTGGCCGCAATTGCCTCCCGCACCTCGCGGGTAAAACGTTCAAGCGCGTAGTCCATTTTCTTCTCCACGGTCCGCCCGGGTACTTCAACGACACGTCGCCTCGGCGGGAGTTGCGGGGGGCGGCGATCCTCCGCGGGATCTTTCCGTTCCGGTGTGGCACGGCGAAGTCGCGCCGCACCGGAAAGAGGTTTGCGGGTACGTGTTCACCCTTCTCCTGGGCGGAAGGGCATCTTGCCCTCGAATCCTGACGAGGGTGGGACGCCCTCGCTCCCAGGTCTGCGGGGTTGCCCCAACTCTGAATACGTACAGAGCGGCGGTCTTGCCGCCCTCAGCGGAGCATATTGCTCACCGGCGTCGTCACTCGATCGAGCGGCGCATACAGTTCCCGATAGGCCCCCCAGAAGCCGTAGACGGCCCGCACGTAGCCTCGCGTCTCCCCAAAATCAATCTGCTCGGTGAAGCGGTCCGGGTCGGCCACGCGACTCCCGCCGGCCCAGCGTTGCGCGTTCCCCAGGCCGCCGTTGTAGGCCGCCAGGGCGCCCTGCACGCTTCCCTCCATATCGGCCAGGCGCCGGCCCAGGTAGTAGCTGCCAAAGCGCACGCTCACCGCCGGTCGGTAGAGGTCGTCAAGGGTAAAATCGCTGACCCCCAGATTCTGGGCAATGCCCTGGCCAGTCTCCGGCATAACCTGGGCCAGCCCGCGCGCCCCGACCCACGAGGTGGCCCCGGGGTTGAAGAGGCTCTCCTGGCGCAAGAGGGCGTAGAGCAGGCGCGGGTCAAGGCCGTTGGCCGTCGCCTCGCGGCTGACCAGGTCGGCGTAGGGGGTGGGGAAGATCAGGCGCCGCAGGGCCAGTGGCGCCTGTGACGGATCGGGGGCCAGCGCGGCCAGTTCTTCGGCGGCCAGCAGCGCGGGGTAGGTCGCGCCGCCCTGATGGGCGGCCCGCGCCAGGCGCAACAGCGCCCAGGGCTGGCCGCGCGCCTCGTCGAGGCCCTCACGCCACTCGTTGGTGGCTTCGGTCTGCAGGCCCACCTGTTCGAGGTGCGCGGCCCTCGTCGCTCGTTCGTCGCCAGTGGGTGGCGCCGGCGCGCCGGCCCAGGTGGTTACCCAGGCTTCCAGTTCGCTCCACTCGTCCGTGGCGATCGGCGCTCCGATGGGCAGACCACCCGCGGGCAGTCTGCCCAGTTCCTCCGCAGCGCGCACGCCCTCGTAGCTGTGGGGCGCGGCGGCCATCGCTGCGGCAAAGAGCGTCTCGGCGGCCGCGGCGTCGCCCTGGTCACGGGCCGCGCGCGCGGCCCAGAAGGCACCGCGCGCCCGCCACCCCCCCTCGCTGGTCTCGGCCAGGGTCTGCCAGGCGGCGCGGGCCTCTTCGACGCGCCCCGATTCGTAGAGGGCCAGGCCGGCCCGGTGCAGGGCCACGCGCCCCTCGGCGCTGGCGGGGTAGCGTCGCCCCAGGTCGAGACGGGTCTGCAATGCTCCTTCGGTGTCACCCAGGCGTTCGCGCAGTTGCGCCACCCGGTCCAGCGCCACCGGAGCGCGCGGGTCCTCGGGATAGGTCGCGGCATACTCCAGGTAGCCCTGAATGGCGCCCTCGACATCGCCGGATTGGCCGGTGGTTTGCACCCGGTCGAGCTGGGCCTGGCGACCCGGTTCGCTGTTGGGGCCGAGGGCGACGGCTTCGGCCAGGGCGGCCAGCGCCCCCGGCATATCGCCTGCGGCGCGCAGGGCCAGCCCGCGCAACCGGCGCAGTTCGATCGCCGTGGCAAGGTCGCCTGCGGTGGCGATCGCCTGCTCGAACTGCGCGATCGCGTCGGTCCAGCGCCCGGCGGCCATGTAGATCCGCCCGGCCTGGGCGGCGCTCACCTCCGTGACGCCAGCGGCGAGCAACTGATCCACCGCGGTGGCCGCCTCGGGTGTTTCTGGCGCGCTCGCCACGATCTCCAGCCGCCAGCGCCGGGCCTGCTCCGTCTGGCCCTGGGTGTCGGCCAGGGCGATGGCTTCGGCCAGCACACGGGCGCGGTAGGCCGGTTGGCGGGCCAGGTCCAGCAATTCGGGGTAGAGGGCCAGCGCCTCGGCAGGGCGACCGGCAGCCAGGAGCTGGGTGATGGCCTTTTCAAGGGCCCCCGCCCGCTCACCCCGCGGGATGGCGCTGCGCGCGGCCGCCAGGTAGCTTGCGGCCGCCTCGGCGCGCCGCTCCAGAACCTGCTCCTGAGCCGCCTGGCGCAGGGCGGCGTAGGGCGCGAGGGGCGTGCCCAGGGCGCGGTACTCCTGGTACGCGGCTATCGCTGCGGCATGATCGCCGGCCGACTCGTGGCCGCGGGCGATCCAGAAGAGCGCCGGCGGGCGCAGAGGATGCTCCGCTGGCGCCGCGGCCAGAAACGCGCGCAGCATCTCGACCGCCGAGGTCCACCGGCCGCGCCGGGCAAAACTCTCGGCCAGGTAGTAGCGTGCCGCCAGGGCCTCGGCGGCATCGGGGTAGCTCCGCAGCAGGGCGCTCAGATCGGCGCCGGCCGCCGCGTCATCGCCAATGGCCCGCGCCGCCATGGCCCGCTGCAGCAACACGGGGGCGGGGGGCAGCGCCTCGGTCGCGGCATCCCGAAGCGCCGGGGCCGTGGGCGCATCGGGGGAAGGGGCCGTCACTACCTCGCAGGCGCTCAGGCTCAGAAGGAGCACCGCGCCGAGCAGAATCGCTATGGTTCGACTCATGGATTGCGATCGATCCGATCCTCGCGCCACCGAAACACGAATTGCTTGTCGGTCGTCCGGTCGCGGCGGAAGCGCCAGAGCCGCGTGGGGCGCCCGCGACCCTCGCGGACGACGTTGGTCTCCTCCAGCAGGTTCGACTCCTTGATTTTACGGTAGAAATTGCCCTTGTCGAGCTTTTCGCCGAGGATCTGCTCGTAGATGTGCTTCAATTCAAGGATGGAAAACAGCTCCGGCAGCAACTGGAAGGCCAGGGTCGTGTACTCCAGCTTGGAGCGCAGGCGCGAAATGGCGTAGGCCAGGATCTGTTCGTGATCAAAGGCGAGCTGGTCGGGCAGGGCGCGAACCGGCCACCAGCGCACGTCGGTGCTCTCATCGCTGACCGAGATCTTCTGCGCGTCGGCGCGCACCAGCGCGATGTAGGCCACGCTGATCACGCGCATCCGCGGGTCGCGCCCCGGGTCGCCGAAGGTGTACAACTGCTCCAGGTACACGTCGCGCACGCCGGTCTCCTCTTCGAGTTCGCGGCGCGCTGCCGCCTCCAGCGACTCGTCCATGTTGATGAACCCGCCCGGAATGGCCCAGAACCCCTCGAAGGGCCAGTGGCGCCGCTGCACCAGCAACACGTGCAGTTCCTGGTTGATCAGCGTGAAAATGACCACGTCAACGGTCACCGCGGGCCGTTCGTAGCGCGTCGGATCGTAGGCGTGCTGGCTCGTTTCGGCTTCCATGGCACGCTCCTCTGATAGTGTAGAAACAACACTATCATAGGGCACCCGGGCGCGGGTGTCAAGCCAGGGTGGGAAACTGGATTTTCCCACGCCCCTGCCCGTCTGGAAGGGCCAGGCCCTTGCGGAGCATATTCGAAACGCATCGATAGATGGTGGCGCGAGCGCATCGAGCCATGCGGTTCAGTGTATTCAGTGGATCAAGCATTCCGATCAGTACTCTAATCAATCAACCCATAGGCCGCGGCGCCGACCAGCGCCGCTCGTGGGTCGAGAATGACGTGCACCGGCGTCCGTTCCATCAGGCTCCGGAAGCGGCCCTTGTTGCGCATAGCGTCGAGGAGGCGCGCGGTGCGCAACTGGGTGAGAAGGCGCGGCGGGATGCCGCCCCCCAGGTACACTCCGCCCGTGGCAAAGACCTTGAGCGCCAGGTTGCCCATTTCGGAACCGAGGATGCCCAGGAAGCAGTCGAGCGTGGCCGTACAGAGCGGGCAGGGGGTGGCGGGGTCGAGCGCGCCGTCAACGATCACCGGGGTAGGATCGCTGGCCACCGCCAGCGCGGCGGCGATCTCCGCCGTCTCGCGCCGGAAGACGCGGTCGCGAAAGAAGGCGTAGAGGTTGGGAATGCCCATCCCGGAACACAGCCGTTCGTAGCTCACGTGGTTGTAGTGTTCGAGCATGTACCTGAGCAGTTCAACTTCTGTCTCTTATACACATCTCCGA
>JAOACN010000684.1 GCA_026417815.1 Chloroflexaceae bacterium
CTCAAGTCGCAGACGTAAGCCTTGCCTTTTTTGATCAGGTCTACGGCCATCTCGTAGAGCTGTTCAAAGTAATCGGAGGCATAGTACTCGCGATCTTCCCAATCGAAGCCCAGCCAGCGGATGTCTTCTTTGATGGCCTCGACATATTCCACATCTTCTTTGACCGGGTTGGTGTCATCGAAGCGCAGGTTGCACTTGCCGCCGAACTCCTGCGCAATGCCGAAGTCAATGGCCATGGCCTTGGCGTGACCGATATGGAGATAGCCGTTCGGTTCCGGCGGAAAGCGAGTATGGACATGATCGAAACGTCCCGTCCGCAGATCCTCCATGATCGCCGCCCGGATGAAATCCACCGATCCTGAGGATTCATTGTCCGGCATAGGTTCGTGCTCCCTTCGACAAGAGTTCTTGCTTTCCCGTTATTCTAGCATGGGCCGTCCGGCCCTGCAAGTCGCCGAATGACTGCAACGGCTCGTCGCAGTTTTTGGCGGCGGCTGCGCCGCCGCCAAAAATCTCCCTTCATGATCGGCCGAGCGTCTGCAAAATGAGGCGCGTGGCCGCCAGGCCCACGGCCCATGCCGCGTAGCCCGCCGCCAGCATCGGCGCCAGCCGCCAACCGGCGCGCGCGGCCAACCAGACGACCAGAATGAACAGGACCGTCGGCCCGATGGCGATGAGCATGGCGCGGGTGAATTGCTCCATGATCGCGCGGTCGCCGCCCGCGCCCGCATAGACGACCCACAGCGCCAGCGGCACGTTGATCGGCATGGTGGCCAACACGGCCGCGGCCGTCCGCGAGTGAGCGCGCACGATCGCTACCGCAATGATGATCAGGATCGAAACAATGACCGGGCCGACGTTGCGCCAGGTTTCAGAAATACTCATGCGTTCTCCCTCATTTGGCCCTGCTGTAGTGCCTCGTTTAAGGTGGATTTTATACTTTGCCGCTCTAACCCCCACCCCCGACCCCGCCCCCTATCAAGGGGCGGGGAGAGGTTTGAAGGGGGCGTTTCGGGCGGCTTTGCCGCCCGAAACGCCCCCTTGAGACGGTGCTCCCCGCTCTCCCCTGGCAGGGGAGAGCGGGGCAGGGGGTGAGAGGGGTTGGCGGCAAAACACAAAATCCTGGTTAACAAGGCAAGAGGAGGGAGCACCGACAATGATCGCGTTTTCTATGTTCCCAGCCCGGCCCGCCGCGCGGCGTCCATCGCCTGGGCACGGTCGGCCACCTGGAGCTTGGCGAAGATGTTGGAGACGTGGTTGCGCACGGTCTTCAGGCTGACCACCAGCTCGTCGGCGATCTCCTGATTCGTCCGGCCGCGGGCGATCAGGCTCAGGATCTCCCGCTCGCGGTCGGTGAGTTCGGGGAAGGGGGGCTGCGCGCTGGCCGGCCGGCGCAGCGCGGTGAAGTAGCCCATCAGCCGCTGGGCGATGGCCGGGCCGAAGATCGCCTCGCCGCTGTGCACGGCGCGGATGGCGCGCACGATCTCGGCCTTGTCCGCTCCCTTCAACAGGTAGCCGCGCGCGCCGGCCTGCAGCGCGGCGAACACCGAATCGTCGTCCTCGAACATGGTGAGCACCAGCACGCGGATGTGCGGCGCCTGGGCCACGATCTTGCGCGTCGCGTCGATGCCGTTGCCTGCGGGCATGTGCAGGTCCATCAGCACCACGTCCGGCTGGAGGCTGGCTGCCATGCGGACCGCCTCCGGGCCGGTCGTGGCCTCGCCGACGAGGGCCAGGTCCGCCTCGCGGCGCAACATGGCACGCATGCCGTCGCGGAAGGGAGCCGAGTCATCGGCGATGAGGATGGTGATTCGATCCATCGGAATTTGTCCTATTCATCCTGGTTTTTGATTAAGGCAGAGTCCGCATCCTCAGATGCGGACGGTCCGTTGCCTGCGCGACCGTTCCGCATCTGAGGATACTCCACTCCTTCACGGCAGCGGCAGCCGCACCCGCACCGTTGTCCCTTCCCCCGGCTTCGACGTGACCGCACACTCCCCGCCCAGCTCCGCGGCCCGCTCGCGCATGGAGAGCAGCCCCACGCCCGCGGTCGCGTCCGGGGGCAGGCCGCGGCCGTCGTCGCTGATGGTCAGCTCGACCCGGTCGGCCACGGCCAGCTGCACGGTGCACGCATGCGCGCCCGCGTGGCGGACGACGTTAGTCAGCGCCTCGCCCGCGATGCGATAGATCGCCACTTCGACGGCCGCGGGCAGGGGCGGGAGGTCGGCGGGCAGCTCGCACGTGATGGTCAGGCTGCTGCTCTGGTAACGTTCGGCCAGCAGGCACAGGCTGGCGGCCAGGCCCAGGTCGTCCAGCGCGGGCGGCCGCAGGTCGTAGGCCAACCGGCGCACATCCCCCACCGCGGCTTGGATGTCCCCCTTCAGGCCCCCTAACATCTCGCCGGCCAAGGCGGTATCGTACGCCAGTTCGTCGCGAGCCGCGTCCACCTTGAGGGTCAGGCTCGCCAGCACCGGGCCGAGACCATCGTGGAGATCGCGGCGCAAGCGACGGCGCTCCTCCTCACGGGCCGTCACCAGCCGCTCGCGGGAGCGCTGGAGGTCATCGGCCAGTTGCTGCGCCTGCCAGGTCTGCTGCGCGGCGAAGAGCGCCACGCCGGCCTGTCGCGCCAGATCGTCCAGCAGGCGCCGATCCACCCGCGAGAAGGTCTCCCCCGGCCCGCGCGGAGCCAACAGTAGCTCGCCCACGGCCTGACCCTGGTGCGTCAGCGACAGGCGGACGAGCGGATAGGCCGGCGGCCGGCCCCAGGCGGCGAGCAGCGCTTCCGTGCCTGTGTTCGTAGTAGCGACTTCAGTCGCCATCCGCTCAGAACGGCTGAAGCCGTTACTACGAGCTAACGCGTTCGTCGGAGCGACTTTAGTCGCCGACTCACCGGCCAAACGGCTCAAGCCGTTACTACGAACTACCAGTGCGACATACGGCAGCTTGAGCGCGACGGCGATGGACTCCACGATGGTCGGCGCGACCGCATCGGGGGCCAGCGCGCCGCCCAGGCGTTGGCCCAGCCGCGACAGCACTGCGTAGGGGTCGTCGCGTTCGCCGTACATCAACCGATTCACCCCGCGCTGGAGGCGCTGGCGCACGGGTTGGAACAGCACGGCCACGACGCCGGTTGCCAGGAAGAACGCCAGCGGGCTATGGCTGGTCTGAAACAGCCAGCTCAACGCGCCGACCAGCAGCACATACAGGCCCATCGTCAGCGCGGACAACACGCCCCACACCAGCGCCCGGTTGATGACCAGACCAATGTCGAAGAGGTGATGGCGCAAGATGGCGACGGCCAGGGCCAACGGAATCATCAGTGCGACGACCCAGATCAGATTGTTGCGCAACGTTGCTTCTGCCGGGGCCAGATTGGGCTGCCGGGCGATCTGCATGAGCACATCCGGGATGGTGGACAGGACCAGGCCCATGACC
>JAOACN010000699.1 GCA_026417815.1 Chloroflexaceae bacterium
CCTGCCCCGCCCCTACCTCCGCGCCGACCGCGACTACTGGACGGTTCAGCAAGTGGCCGTAGATCGTCTCGATGCCCCCGGCGTGGCCCAGCCGCACGCAGTAGCCGTAGCCCCGGCACCAGCCGGCCTCCAGCACCCGCCCCGCCCGGGCGGCCACAATCGGCGTCCGGGCCCGGTTGGCGATGTCGATCCCGTTGTGAAAGCCGCCCCAGCGCGGGCCAAAACCCGAGGTGATCCTGCCCCGCGCCGGCCACACCCAGCGTTCCGGCGGCGGCGGCACGTCGTTGGCGATCGGCATCGCCGCCAGTCGCTCGGCGGTAAGTTCCAACAGATCGGCGCGCATCCAGGCCCGCCGCCCGCCATGCTCGACCTGAACCCAGTCGCCGTGACGCCCCAGCAGCGCCACCCGCCGCCCGCCGGCCAACTGCCCCACCCGTTCGTATTCCGTGCCCGGCCCGGCCCGCAGGTTCGCCGGCCCCGTCCTGACCACTGCCGCCGGCGCCGGTCCCCGCCGCGCCAGCCCTTCCATCCCGCCGACCGCCCGCAACCACCCTTCAGGCAGCTCCAGTCGCTCGCTGGGAATGAAGATTTCGCTCCCTGCTATTAAACCGCCGCTGGCGCCGATTCGATGTGGTGGAAAAGCAACAATCGCCTCGTAGGGCACGCCAAAGCGCGCCGCGAGGTCGAATACCGTCTCGCCCGCCACAACCACGTGGGGAAAGCCGGACACCCGCGGGATGCGCAGCGCCTGGCCCACCACCAGGGCGTCGCCCTGCTCCAGCCCGTTCGCCAGCACCAGCGCCTCGAGCCGCGCCTGGTAGCGCGCGGCGATGGCCCCCAGCGTCTCACCTTCCTCCAGGTAATGGATCGCCTGGTAGGCGCTCGGCACGAGCCGCGGCCGCTGCATGGGCGGCGTCAGGGCCTCAACCCGCCGCTCCAGGGCGATTGGCCCGGCCCCCAGCGGCCCCGCCGCCACCACAACCCCTTCCAACGGCTGCGGGTCGCGGAGGGCCTGCCGCGGCCCCGCCGCCGGCGCGCCCCGCCATCCGCCGAGCTCCGCTGCCAGGACCAGCGCCACCAGCGCCGTTACCCAGGCGTGCCTCCACAGCCGCAACGCCAGGTCGCCCCGCGGCCAGCGCAGCGCCATTCGCGGACCTTCCCTGCCCGGCTCCGCCAGGCGCCCGACCTCCACCGCCTCGCCGCGGAGCCGGGCCAGCGCCGCGCGGGCCAGCGCGCCCCGGCGTCGCAGCCCGCGGCGCCTCACCGCCGGCAGCGCGCCGGATCGTAACCGCAAGGAAGGGAAATGCGAAGCTCCAGGATCGCCCACTGCCGCTACCTGCCAGTTCCAGGGTTTGCGGAAAGGCCAGTGCATCGCCCCGTGAGAAGTGGGGGCGAGCATACCGCCAGTGGGCCGATTTGTCAATTGCGTAATCCCGTGGCCCGGCGGCGGCGTAGAGACGGCCCGGCGTGGCAGAGACGGCCCGGCGTAGAGACTGTCTCTTATACACATCTCCGAGCCACGAGACCAGAGAGGA
>JAOACN010000035.1 GCA_026417815.1 Chloroflexaceae bacterium
CTTGTAGTAGGCGTCCGGTCCGTCCATAGGGTTTGGATGGCACAACTGGGAGGGCGCAGCCCTCCCAGACCCTCCCGCGATATATGTCTCATTCGTCCGGGCGCTGGTCCGCATCGGGCGGTTCGTCGTCGAGTCTGGGGGGATTGGCCCTGCGTTCCTCTTCCACCTGGCGCAGCAGTTCCTGGATGTGGAGACTGTACTCAAGCGACGTATCGTGAACGAAGCGCAGTTCGGGGATGAAGCGCATATGGCTCATCTCCTCGGCCACGCGCTTGCGAATGAAGCCCTTGGCGCGTTCGAGGCCCTCCAGCGTCTCGGCCTGCTGCGCGGGATCGCCCATGATCGAGACGCGCACCTTCGCGTGCTGCAGATCCGCGCTGACCTCAACCCCGGTAACGGTGGCGAAGCCGATGCGCGGATCCTTCAGTTCATACTGGATGACTTCGCCGATGATCTGCTGCATGGTATCGGCGATCTGCTGGAGCCGCTGTTTCGACATCGGTCACCCTGGAGGGGAAGGTTCGGGAGGGGAGAAGCTCTCCCGGACCCTTCCGTGTTTCATTTCGAGCGTATCCGGAGAAGCAGGTTATTCGATTTCTTTCTGGGAGGGCCATGCCCTCCCAGACCCTCCCCTATTCCACCTAGAAACTACCCTCGACCCGTTCCTGGCGGTAGAACTCCATGGTGTCGCCGACCTGCACGTCGGTGAAGCCTTCGACGACGAGGCCGCACTCGTAGCCTGCGGTAACCTCGCGCACATCGTCCTTGAAGCGCTTCAGGCTACTGATCTTGCCGTCGTGGATCACCGCGCCATTGCGGAGCACGCGCACGCGCTGGCCGGTGCGGGTAATCTTGCCATCGCTGACATACAGACCGGCGACGATCTCGCGGGTGGGCAGGCGGAAGGTATTGCGCACCTCGGCGTAGCCCTCGACCACCTCCTTGAAAGTTGGCGCGAGCATACCGGTGATGGCCTTCTTAATATCATCAGTCAGTTGATAGATGATATTGTAGAAGCGAATGTCAATCCCCTGCTGTTCGGCGGCGCGGCGGGCGGCCGGATCGGGCCGGGCGTTGAAGCCGATGATAATCGCCTGTGAAGCGGCGGCCAGGTTGACGTCGCCCTCGGTAATGGCTCCGGTACCCTTGTGGATCACCTTGATCTGCACCTCGCTCTGGGCCTCGTTCAACTGGTTGAACTGGTGCTCGATCGCGCCGATTGACCCCTGCACGTCAGCCTTGAGGATGACATTGAGTTCCTTCACCTGGCCCTGCTGGACCTTGCTGAAGAGGTCCTCAAGGCTGGCGCCGCGGGTGGTGGTCGCCATGGCTTCGAGGCGGGTCTGGCGGGTGCGCTGGAGGGCTATCTCGCGGGCCACGGCTAGGTCGTCCATCACCTGGAGGATGTCGCCGGCCTGAGGCACGCCCTCGAGACCGAGGATCTCCACCGGGGTGGACGGCTCGGCGAAGCGCAGGCGCTTGCCGCTATCGCTGAACATGGACTTGATCTTGCCGGCCACCCCGCCCACGAGCACGTTATCTTCGGGGCGCAGGGTGCCATTCTGGATCAGCACCGTGGCGACCGGGCCGCGGTTCTTGTCAAGCTCGGCCTCGATAATCGTGCCGACCGCGGGCGCATTGGGATTGGCCTTGAGCTCGAGCATATCGGCGACGAGAAGGATCATCTCCAGCAGGCCGTCAATGTTGATTTTGGCGCGCGCGGAGACCTCGACGCAGGGCACATCGCCGCCAAACTCCTCAACAATCACGTCTGCGGCCGCCAGTTGCTCTTTGATGCGCGCGGGATTGGCGGTTGGCAGGTCAATCTTGTTGATCGCCACGATCATGGGTACGCCCGCCGCCTTGACGTGGGCGATGGCCTCGCGGGTCTGGGGCATTACGCCATCATCGGCGGCCACCACCAATATGACGATATCGGTAACCTGGGCGCCACGGGCGCGCATGGCGGTAAAGGCTTCGTGGCCCGGCGTATCCAGGAAGGTGATCTTACGGTGGTTAATCTCAATCTGGTACGCGCCGATATGCTGGGTAATACCGCCAGCTTCGCCTTCGGCCACGCGCGACGAGCGGATGGCATCGAGCAATTTGGTTTTTCCGTGGTCCACATGGCCCATAATCGTCACAACCGGCGGCCGGGGGCGCATTTCGCGAGGGTCTTGCTTGAGCAAAACGTCCTTAACGTTCTCGACCACACTCGCCAGTTGCTCTGGCACCTTCTCAACCGTTTCAATCGAGAAATCGGCAGCGATCAAGGCGGCGGTTTCGTAATCAATCTGCTGGTTAATGTTGGCCAGCACGCCGCCTTTGAGCAGGGCCTTGAGGATTTCAGAGGCGCCAATGCCCGTGGCTTCGGAGAACTCGCGCACGGTCATCACACTGGGCAGTTCCACCGGGCCGCGGGGCCGCACGGCCACGGCGGGGCCAGGGCGCGGGCCAGGAGCGGGACGACTCGGGCGCGCGGGACGCACACCGATAGCGGTGTCACGCTCTTCGGGGC